>NZ_BAABHO010000024.1:0-83453 GCF_039542135.1 Actinomycetospora chlora | reverse complement strand
GCCGCGGGCGCGACCCCGGCCCCGGCGACGCCGACGGCGAGCGCGGAGGCCGCGGTCACCGCGCTGCGCGGCTCGCTGGGCCGCGCGCACGACGCCGCGGGCGCCCTGGCCCTGACCACCGCGTCGTACCGCTGCGGGCTGCTGACCTCGGTGGCGGCGAGCTGCGCGGGCTACGCGACGGTGCTGGCATGACCACACCGGGCGGCCTCGACGACGACCTGCAGGGCGCCGTCGTCGCCGCGCTCGGCACGGAGCACGCCGCGGTGTGGACCTACGGGCTCGTGTCGGCGTTCCTGCCGGGCTCGACGGCCACCGCCCTCGCGGCCGCGTCGCTGCGCCACCGGGAGCGCCGGGACGCCGTGGTGGCGCTGCTCGCCCGCGACGGGGTCACGCCGCCGCCCGCCGCCGCGGCCTACCGCCCGCCCGCGCCGGTCACCGACGCCACGTCGGCCGCCGCGCTCGCCGTGGTCGCGGAGGAGGACGTCGCCGCGGCCTGGCGGGCCGTCGCCGACCGCACGGAGCCCACCGACGCGGACCTGCGCCGCCTCGCCCTCGACGCCGTCACGGACTCGGCCACGACCTCGGTCACCTGGCGCACGCTCGCCGGCCGGACCCCGCCCGTCCCCGCCTTCCCGGGGGATGGCTCCGCCACGTGAGTGATGTGGGTCGTGGGGACGACCCGGATCACTCACGAGGCGAAGCCCTCACCGCAGGGCGAGACCGGCGCGGGAGATGCGGTCGAGGGCGGCGCCGTCGGTGAAGCCCGGGTCGATCCCGTCGGCCTCGGCCACGACGACGCGGTCGCCGAGCTGCGCGGAGGCGTAGCCCTGGCCGGTCAGCGCCGGCGGGGCACCGGGGTAGCCGCGCTGCTCGCGCAGCAGGTCGGAGATGTTGCCCGTGCCGTCGCTGTCCACCAGCGAGCGGAACGCGCCCGCGGTGGTGGTGTCGGCCAGCTGGACGGTGGCCACGGCGACGACGATCTGCTGGCCGTCCGCCACGCCCGACCACAGCGAGCGGTCCAGGTGGAGGCACGGCCGCTCGCGCAGGAACGACGCCGCCTGGCGGTAGGCGTGGCCGTCGCAGGTCGCGTCGGTGGTGGCCACCTGGCGGGTGAAGGTGATGCCGTCGACGGTGCGGGTGACGGCCGCGTCGGGGGTCGGGTCGCCGCCGGTGGCCGCGCGGCCGACGAGGAACGCGAGGCCCAGCGCCACGAGGAACGCGGCGACCGCGGCCAGGGTCAGCCCGCGCCAGCCCCAGACCCAGTCGGGCAGCCGCCCGCCGTAGCGCCCGCGGGACGCGGCGCGGCCGGACCGGGACACGAGCCCGCCGATGGCCCCGCCCGGCGGTGGCGGTCCCGAGGACTCGGGCGCCGAGGATCCGGGCGCCGAGGCGGGCAGCACCCCGGTCCGCGGCAGCGAGCCGGACCGGCTCGCGGGGACCGGCACCGGCGCCGTCTCCGGCGAGGCGCCCGCGCCGAGCGCGGGGGTGCCGGGGTCGAGGAAGCCGGCCTCGGCCAGGCGCGCGTCGCCGGGGTCGTGCTCGGCGAGCCGGAACGCGACGAGCAGCCGGCGCACGTCGTCGCCGTCGAGCACGCGGAACGAGCCGACGGGAGCGGCGAGCGCGGCGCGCGTGGCACCCGCGCCGGACTCGTCATCGTCACCGAGGGTCGCCAGGACGCGCCGGGGCGCCCCGCAGGGCGGGTCCGGCAGGCCGAGGAGGCGGTCGAGCTCGTCGGCGGCCTCGCGGGCCGTCGCGCCGGTGCGAGGGGTCCGGATCCGCGCCGACCCGGTAGCAGGGGTGGCGGGCTCGCGCGTCAGCAGCGCCCCTCCCCCGGCGCCGACGGCCGCGCGGGCCGCGTCACGCGCCGCCTCGCGCTCGCCCGCGGGCAGCGGCGCGAGGCCGAGCACGCCGTCCGGGCGCACCACGACGGCGTCGAGGACGCCGTCGGGGCCGCCGGGCAGCGCGACCGCGAGACCGGGGACGGGGCCGCCCGCCTCCGCCTCCTCGAGCAGGGCGCGGACCCGCGCCACCCGCTCCGGAGCAATACCGAGACGGGGATCGGGAGCCAGGACCAGCATCCGATCCTCCACGTTCGGGGGACAGGGACCGCGCTCAACGTAGCCGAGACGGTCACGATCCGATCACGACCCCCGTCCGCGGCGCGTGACGGGGGGGGGTCGGGCGCGCTCCCGGCTAGCGGGAGAGTCGCCGCCGCTCACCGACACGGGCCACCAGCGGGACGGCCACCCGGGCCAGCGTCGGCAGCGTCGCCGACGTGCGCTGCAGCGCCGCCCGCCAGCCCGGGACGGTGCGCATGGCGCGCCGCGAGCCGATGAGGTCCATGGCGGCGTCGACCACCTCGTCGACCGACAGCAGCCGGGTGCCGGTGAACAGCAGGGCGGCGCTGGGCCGGTGGGCGACGTTGCTCACCAGGGAGGTGTCGACGACGTCGGGGCACAGCGAGCGGATGCGGACGGGCCGGCGGGCGGCGGCGAGCTCGATGTCGAGGGCCTGCGAGTAGCTCAGGGCGGCGGCCTTGCTGGCCCCGTAGAGCGCGAAGCCCGGTGTCGGGCCGAGACCCGACAGCGACACGACGTTGAGGACGTCCCCGCGGCGCATCACCTCGACCGCGGCCCGGCTGCCGTGCACGACGCCGAGGGTGTTGACCTCGAACGTCGTCGACACCTCGTCGTCGGTGGCCTCCCACGCCGGGGCGGTGCTCAGCACGCCGGCGTTGTTGACCCACACCGTCACGTCGCCCAGTGCCGCGGCGGCGAGCGCGACGGCGCGGTGTGCCGAGGGGTCGCGCACGTCGAGGGGCATGGCGGTCGCCGGCCCGTCGAGGGCCTCGGCGGTGGCCTGCGCCGCGGCGCCGTCGACGTCGGTGACGACGAGGTGGTGGCCGCGCGCCGAGAGCGCCGCCGCGAGGGCGGCGCCGATGCCCCGGCCCGCGCCGGTGACGACCGCGACGGCGACGTGTCCGGAGCCGCGTTGCTGGGAGGGGTCGGGGTGCACGGCGCGCATCCTGCACCCTCGGAGGTCCCCCGCGCGGGCCCCTACCCTCGGTCGGGTGTTGAGCGAGGAGATCGAGGTCCGCACCGGTGGGCGGGAGACCGTCCGCGACATCACCGGGGAGTGCACGCGCTTCGTCGACGGGGCGGGCGACGGCCTCCTCCACGTGTTCGTCCCGCACGCCACGGCGGGCGTGGCGATCATCGAGACCGGCGCCGGCAGCGACGACGACCTGCTCGCCGCGCTGCGGGAGCTGCTCCCCGCCGACGACCGCTGGTCGCACCGCCACGGCTCGGCGGGCCACGGGCGCGACCACGTCCTGCCCGCCCTCGTCGCCCCGTCGATGTCGGTGCCGGTGATCGGCGGGCGGATGGCGCTGGGCACCTGGCAGTCGGTGTGCCTGGTCGACACCAACGCCGACAACCCCACCCGCAAGGTCCGCCTTAGCCTCATCCCGGGTTGATCGCGGCCAGCCCCTCCGGGCTCGTCGCGTGGTCCAGCGCCAGGGCCGCGGCGCCGTGCAGCGCCCCGTCGTCGCCGTGCACCGCGTCGAGCACCGGCACCGGACGGTCGCGCCGGAAGGCCATGAGCCCGCGCAGGTAGGCCTCGTCGAACCCCGGCGCCGCGCGCAGGCCGCGGGCCAGGCCGCCGAGGACGACGACGTCGGGGTCGTGGACGTGCACCACCCCGGCGACGCCGCGCGCGAGCCCCGCGGCGGCGGCGCTGACCGCGGCCACGACCGCGCCGTCGCCCGCGGCGCACCGCCCCAGCACGGCCTCGGCGTACGACCGCGGGTCGGCGGGGACGGTGTCGCCGAGCAGGCGGGCGAGGGCGCGACCGTCGACCTCCGGACCCCAGCACCCCGACGCCCCGCAGGCGCACCGCCGCGCCGGGTCGCCGAAGGGCAGGTGGCCGTACTCCCCCGCCGCGCCGTGGGCGCCGAGGTGCGGGCGCCCGTCGAGCAGCAGGGTGCCGCCGAGGCCGACCTCGACGGTGAGGAACACCGCCGTCCGGGCCCCCGCGGCCGCGCCCGTGCGGGCCTCGGCGACCCCGGCGAGCGTCGCGTCGTTGCCGACGCGCAGCGGCACCGGCTCCGGTCCGAGGCACCGCGTCACCGAGCCGAGGTCGACGGCGTCCCACGCCAGCTCGGTGGCGTGCACGAGCCCGTCGTCGGAGCCCGGGGCAGGGGCGGCGAGGCCCACCGCCACGACGCGGTGCCCGGCGCCGATCTCCGCGACGGCCCGGCACAGGCCCGCGGTCACGCCGGCCGGGTCGCGGTCGTGACGGGCGGCGACGACGCCGGTGACCTCGCCGTCGAGGCCCGCGAGGCCGACCCGCCAGTCCTCGTGACGGACGTCGACGGCGACGACGCGCGGCCCGCCGGGCGCGGCGTCGAGCGACGTCGTGGGACGGCCGCGGCCCTGCACGGGCGCCCGGTGCTCGCAGAGCCAGCCCGTCTCCCGCAGGCGCGTGACCGTTTCCGTCACCGACGCGCTCGACAGGCCGAGCCGGCGCGCGAGCTCGACGCGGGTGATGCCGGGCGTGCGGCGGACCTCGTCGAGCACCTCCGCGCTGGTGCGCCACCGGTCCACCCGGGCGCGACCCGGCTCACGTCCGGTCTCCGTTGACGCGCTCATGACCCTGATTATGCTCGGAGAACGAGGATATTCGCTGCCCCGGAAGGAACCACCGTGGTGCTGCCGCTCCCGGCGCCCGCACGAACCGGACCGTTCTCCGCCGTCCTGCTCGACATGGACGGCACCCTGGTCGACTCCGACGCCGCCGTCGAGCGCTCCTGGCGGACCTGGGCCCGCCGGTGGGGCGCCGACCCGGCCGCCGTGCTCGCGGTGATGCCGGGCCACCCGGCCGAGGCGACCGTGCGCCGGGTCCGGCCGGACCTCGACGAGGCCCTGGTCGCCGCGGCGACCCGCGACCACCTGGAGCACGAGTACGTCGACCTCGACGACGTCGTCGCCGCCCCGGGCGCCGCGCAGCTCCTGGCGGAGCTCGACGCGGCGTTCCTCCCCTGGGCCGTGGTGACCAGCGCCGACACGCGGCTCGCCCGCGCGCGCCTGGGCGCCGCCGGTCTCGGGTTCCCCGTGCTCGTGCCGCGCGACATGGTCGCCGCCGGCAAGCCGGACCCCGAGGGCTACCTCACGGCCGCCGAGCTGCTCGGCGTCCGGCCGTCCGAGTGCCTCGTCGTCGAGGACTCGCCGGTCGGGGTCGCCGCCGGCCGCGCCGCGGGCGCCACCGTCGCGGGCCTGCGCGGCGTGGACGCCGACCTCGCGATCGACACCCTGCACGACGTCCTGCCGCTGCTCCCGCTGGAGGTCCCCGCATGACCCCGCCCACCTCCACGGAGACCCCCGCCCCCGCAGCGCCACCGGGGCCCGCCCCGGTGGCGGCGCCGGAGCGCACGAGCCGCGTCCCGGTCGGCGTCAGCCTCGCCGCCCTCTCGCTGGGCGGTCTCGCCATCGGCACCACCGAGTTCGCGAGCATGGGCGTGCTGCCCGGCTTCGCGTCCGACCTCGGCGTCTCCGTCCCGACGGCCGGGGTCGCCATCAGTGCCTACGCGCTGGGCGTCGTCGTCGGCGCCCCGCTGATCGCGCTGGTCGGCGCCCGCTGGCCGCGCAAGAAGCTGGTCGTGGCGCTGGCGGTGTTCCTCGTCGTCGCCAACGCCCTGTCCGCGCTCGCCCCGTCGTTCCTGCCGTTCGTGGGCCTGCGCTTCCTCGCCGGCCTGCCCCACGGCGCCTACTTCGGCACCGCGGCCGTGCTCGGCGCGGCCCTCGTGCCGCCGGAGCGGCGCGCCCGGGCGCTGGCGACCGTGATGCTCGGGCTGACGATCGCCAACATCATCGGCGTCCCCGCCGCCACCTGGCTGGGCGAGACCTTCGGCTGGCGCAGCGCCTACGTGGCGGTGACCGCCATCGCGCTCGTCACCGTGCTGGCCGTGACCACGCTCGTGCCGAACCCCCGCGAGGCCGGTGGCGGCAGCATCCGCGGCGAGCTGACCGCGCTGACGCGCCCGCAGGTCTGGCTGACGCTCGGCGTCATCGCCGCGGGCTTCGGCGGCCTGTTCGCCGTGTACAGCTACATCAACCCGATCCTGACCAACCAGGCCGGCGTGTCGGCGACGACCGTGCCGCTCATGCTCGGCGCGCTGGGCATCGGGATGACCGCGGGCAACGTCGCCGGCGGGCGGTTCGCCGAGCGCGCGCCGCGGGCGACGATCGCGATCGCCCTCGTGGTCTATGCCGCCGTGCTCGCGGGCTTCACCCTCGCCGCGCACGACGCGATCGCCGCGACCGTGGGCCTCTTCGCGCTCGGCTTCGTCGGTCTGTCCGCCGGGCCGGCCCTCATGGGGCGTCTGATCGACTTCGCCGCCGAGGGCCCGTCCCTCGCCGCCGCGAGCTTCCACTCGGCGTTCAACGTCGCCAACGCGCTCGGCGCGGCGCTCGGCGGCGTGGTCCTCGCCTCCGGGCTGGGCTACGACGCGCCGGCCGCGGTCGGCGCCGCCCTGCCCCTGATCGGCCTCGTCGTCCTCGCCGTGTCGGTGGGACTGGAGCGCCGGCAGCGGGTGAGCTGACAGCAGGTAGTCGCAGCGCAGCGGTCACAGCGGCCGAACGAGCGAAGATCTCTCATCGCGATCGCCGAGACCCTCGCCTGGCGTGGCACACCGTGACTATGTTCCCGGTGACCGCTGCCCTGCCGATCTCGGGAGCCCGACGATGTCCACCTCCACGTCCAGCACCCCGCGGGTGGACTTCGTCGGCGACACCGGGCCGGTCCTGCGCACCGGCGACACGTCGTTCGACGCCCAGCTCGACCGCTCGCTCACCGCCGCGATGCGCGGGGCCGCCGACCTCGGCGAGGTCGGCGCGACCGCCGGCCGGATCACCCCGGGGGATCTCGGCTCGTGGCGGCACGAGTGGCGCACGACCGCCGACGCCGTGCGCGCCGAGGGCGACGAGAGCCTGGCGGCCGGCCACCGCGTCAGCGCGCGGCGCTGCTTCCTGCGCGCCTGCGAGTACTACCGCCAGGCCTTCTTCTTCGCCCGCGACGACCTCACCCGCCAGGACCTGCAGGACGACTACGCCGCCCACGTCGACGCGTTCCGGGCGGCGGCGGCCCTCATGGACCACCACGTCGAGACGATGGAGATCGAGCGCGACGGCGTCGTCGCCGCGGGCTACCTGCTCCGCCCGGCCGGTCCCGACGCCCTGCGGCCGACCGTGATCGCCCCCGCCGGCTACGACTCGACGGCCGAGGGCGGCTACCTCGACGCGGCGGTCGGCGCCCTCGAGCAGGGGTGGAACTGCCTCATCGTCGAGGGCCCGGGGCAGGGCGGCGTGCTCTACCGGCGCGGCCTGCCGCTGCGTCCCGACTTCGAGACCGTCCTGCGCCCGGTGGTCGACTGGCTGGTCGACCGTCCCGGGGTCGACCCCGCGGCGCTGGTCCTGCTCGGGCGCAGCTTCGCCGGCTACCTCGCCCCGCGCGGCGTCACGGGCGACGACCGCATCGCGGCCCTGGTCTGCGACCCCGGCCAGTACGACTTCGGCCGGGCCCTGCGGGGCCGGATGGGCGACGCCGTCTGGCAGCGCGTCCTCGACCACGACCCCACGCTCGACGCGGACCTCGCCGGCCTGCTCGCCGATCCCCAGCGGGCCAACGACTTCCGCTGCCGGATGGCCACCCACGGCGTGTCCACGCTGAGCGACTACTTCCGCGCGCTCGCCACGTTCACCCTCGACGGTCTCGCCGACCGCATCACCTGCCCGGTGCTGGTCCTCGAGCCCGAGGGCGACTTCGCCTCCACCGGCCAGAGCGAGCCCTTCGTGGCCGCCGTGGGCGGGCCGGTGACACGGCACGCCTTCACCGCCGCCGAGGGCGCCGCCGGGCACTGCGAGGGGCTCGGCCAGTTCCGGTTCGAGCGCGTCGTGCACGACTGGATCGCCACGACGCTCGCCCGCCCGGCGTGACGGACGTCGACACGCCGGCCCCGTCCACCCCCCGCCTCTGCCGCGACGCCGCCCGCGGGTCGGTGGCCCTGGCGGTGGCCGTCGTGCTGACGCTGCCCGTCGGGATCGTCCTGGACGGGACGACCTTCCTCTCCGAGCACCTCTGGTCGTCGCGGGCGATCCTGTTCCTCGTCGGCTTCGACCTGTTCGCCGTCGTCTACACCGTGCTGACGCTGCGGACGTTCGGCCGCGTCGGGCCCGAGGGGTTCCACGCCCGGATGCGGGCGCGCGACGCGACGCGGTCGGGCGTGCCGCGGCGGTCCGCGCTCGGTGGCGGGCCGGCCTTCGCGCTCGAGGCCACGATCGTGGCGCTCGCCGCGGCGCTGGTGCTCCCGCACGTCCCCGACCTGGCCGCCGACGACCTCGTCCTCGCGCCCCTGACCCTGAGCATCCTGTTCTGCTCGTGGGCGCTGTCGATCGCCGCCTACGCCGTGCACTACGCGCAGCGCGACCTCGACGAACCCGGCCTGGACTTCCCCGGGACGCGCACCGGCGACTTCGCCGACTACCGGTACTTCGCCCTCGCCGTCGCGACGACGTTCGGGGCGACCGACGTCAGCATCACGACCCCCGCGATGCGGCGGGTGGTCAACCTGCACACGTTGTTGACCTTCGTCTACAACTCGGTGATCGTGGCCCTGCTGGCCTCGTTCCTCATCCGCTAGGAGCCCGACGCCGTGGGTGCTGCGACGGACCTCGACCGGTGGCACGACTTCGGCGTCGGTGTGGCCGGCGCGAGCGCGGCGCTCGCCGGCCTGCTCGTCGTCGCCGTCTCGATCAACGTGCAGGCGATCCTCACCGGCCGGGGGCTGCCCGAGCGCGCCGCCGCGACGCTGGTCATGCTCACGACGCCGCTGCTGGCGTCGGTCGTGCTCCTCACGCCGGACCTCGCCCCCGGCCTCGCGGGGACGGCGCTGCTCGTCATCGGCGCCGTCGCCGGGGCGGCCCTGGGGTGGTGGCACCGCGTGCGGCCGCCGCAGCGCAGCCGCCTGCAGTGGTTCCTCTCCCCCGTGCTGCCCTCCGCCGCGACGGTCGTGCCGACCGCGCTGGCGGGCCTCGGGCTCCTCGTCGACGGGGCCGGCGGCCTCTACTGGCTGCTGGTGGCCGTCCTCGCCGCGATCGTCGGCGGGCTGAGCCAGGCCTGGGTGCTGCTCATCGAGATCCTGCGCTGAGGGTCAGGGGGCGAGCTCGGCCACGACGTCGTCGACCGGCACCTCGCGGCGGACGCCGGACGCGCGGTCGGTGACCTCGACGACGCCGTTCGCGAGCCCGCGCCCGACCGTCAGCGTGGTGGGCATGCCGAGCAGCTCGGCGTCGGCGAACTTCACGCCCGGCGAGGCCTTCCGGTCGTCGAGCAGGACGTCGAGCCCTGCCGCGGCCAGCCCGTCGGCGATCGCCGTCGCGGCCTCGGCCTGGGCCGGGTCCTTGCCCGCGACGACGATGTGCACGGCGTACGGCGCGACCTCGGCCGGCCACACGAGACCCTTGTCGTCGGCGTGCTGCTCGGCGATCGCGGCCACGGCGCGCGTGACGCCGATGCCGTAGGAGCCCATCGTGATCGTCGCCGGCTTGCCGTCGGACCCGAGCGCGGTGAGCCCCAGCGCGTCGGCGTACTTGCGGCCGAGCTGGAAGATGTGGCCCATCTCGATGCCGCGGGCGGCGACGAGCGTCCCGACGCCGTCGGGCGAGGGGTCGCCCTCGCGGACCTCGGCGGCCTCGATCGTGCCGTCGGGGGTGAAGTCGCGACCGGCGACGAGGTCGACGACGTGGCGGCCGTGCTCGTCGGCGCCCGTGACCCAGGCCGTGCCGGTGACGACGCGGGGGTCGACGAGGTAGCGCACGCCGTTCTTGGCCAGCCCGACCGGGCCGATGTAGCCCTTGGTGAGGAACGGGTGGGCGGTGAAGTCGGCGTCCTCGAGCAGCGCGACCTCGGCCGGGGCCACCGACGCCTCGAGGCGCTTCATGTCGACCTCGCGGTCGCCGGGGACGCCGACGCCCAGCAGCGTCCACTCGCTCGCGCCGGGCAGCCGCGTCTTGACCATGACGTTCTTCAGCGTGTCGGCGGCGGTGAACTCGCGGCCCAGACCAAGCCCGTTGACGTGCGCGACGAGGGTCTCGATCGTCGGGGTGTCCGGGGTGTCGTACACGACCGCCTCGGGCTTGTCGGCGACCGACTGCTCCGGCGGCGGGGTGGTCGTCACCGCCTCGACGTTGGCGGCGTAGCCGGACTCGGGCGAGCGGACGTAGGTGTCCTCACCGGCGGCGCACGTCGCGAGGAACTCCTCGGACTTCGACCCGCCCATCGCGCCGGACATGGCCGAGACGACCTGCACCTCGAGGCCGAGGCGGTCGAAGACGCGCAGGTAGGCCTCGCGGTGCTTCGCGTAGGACTCGTCGAGACCCTCGTCGGTCATGTCGAAGGAGTACGAGTCCTTCATGACGAACTCGCGGCCGCGCAGGATGCCCGCGCGCGGGCGCTCCTCGTCCCGGTACTTCGTCTGGATCTGGTAGAGGATCACCGGGAAGTCGCGGTACGAGCTGGTCTCCCCCTTGACCATGAGGGTGAACAGCTCCTCGTGCGTCGGGCCGAGCAGGTAGTCGGCGCCCTTGCGGTCCTTGAGGCGGAACAGCGCGGGGCCGTACTCGGTCCAGCGGCCGGTGGCCTCGTAGGGCTCGCGGGGCAGCAGGGCCGGGAAGTGCACCTCCTGCCCGCCGATCGACGCCATCTCCTCGCGGATGACGCGCTCGACCTTCTCGAGGATCCTCATCCCGAGCGGCAGCCACGAGTAGATGCCGGGGGCGACGCGGCGGACGTAGCCGGCGCGGACGAGCAGCTTGTGGCTGGTCACCTCGGCGTCGGCCGGGTCCTCGCGCAGCGTGCGCAGGAACAGCCCGGACATCCGCGTGACCCCTCGTGCCATGTTCCGAGCGTAACGACGGGCCGGGAGCGGGTTGCACCGACGGTGGCGCCCGTCGGCCGTGATCACCGCGCCCGCAGCGTCGCCACCAGCCGGGCCAGGAAGGCGTCGGGGCGTTCGCGCAGCTCGTACCAGTGGGTGCGGAGGACGACCCAGCCGGCGGCGGCCAGGGCCGACTGTCGCGGGCCGTCGCGCAGGAAGGCGCGCAGGTCCCGGTGGTACGCCCACCCGTCGACCTCGACGATCACCTTCTCGGCGGCGAACACGACGTCACCGACGGCGCGCCCGTAGCCCGGTAGGACCACCTCCGTGTTCGCGGTCCAGCCCCCGAGGCTCGCAGCGCGGAGGCGCCGGTGCAGCTCCCGCTCCGCCCACGACCGCGCCCCGCCCTCCGCGAGGGCGATGAGCTCGGCGCCGACCGGCGCTCCGCGACGCCCCGAGTAACGGCGGTGGGCGGTGCGGAGCCTCTCCAGGGTCACGGCCTCCCGCAGCAGGGCGCGGTCCGCGAGCCGGGCGCCGTCGTCGACGCCGAGGTCGGCCGCGGCGTCGAGGACGGACAGGGAGCGTGTCGTCACGGAGAGCCCGTCGACGCGGGTGCGGTCGTCCGGCTCGATGCGCCGGCGCGCGACGTCGACCTCGTCGCGCGGCCGCGGGCGCCGATCCGGGGGCACGGCCACCTGCGGACGGGCCGGGGCCGTGTCCCAGAGGCGCCACCACCACGCCGCCGACGTCCCGACGAGCGTGGCCTCCGGGCCCAGCGACAGCAGCGCGCCCACGGCCCGCGACCGGGGCGTCGCCTCGTGCTCGGCCACCTGGTAGACCCGCGGGCCGGCCGGGAACCACGCCCTCGCCGCGACACGGCGGGCCACCGCCTGCCGGGAGAGGCCGACGGCCGCGGCCTGCTCGAGGCTCACCCCGCCGTGCTGGCGCCGGACCAGCTGGCGGAACCTGATGCGCTGCTCATGGGTGCTCACACGGGGTTCGACGCAGCGGGACCGCGAGCGGATCCGTCCCTCTCGCGCATGATCGAGGTTCGCGTAGCGTGCGTTCCGCTGAACGAGACGTCCGCTCCGCGGAGGTCGATCACTGCGTCAGAGGCCGAGGGCGAGGAAGGCCGCGACGGCCAGGTTCACGAGCTGCGGGATGATCCACACCGCGGCGACCGCCGCCAGCGCGATCAGGAAGATCAGGTAGACGCGGCGCCGGCGTCGGCGCCGGTCGGCTGCCCCCGCCTCGCGCGCCGCGGCCTCCCGCGCCGCCGCGTCCCGCGCCATCGCCGGTGAGACGGGCTCCGCGCTCGGGAGGGTGGACACCCGCTCCTGCTCGGCGCGCTCGCGGGCCTCCCGCTCGGCCTGCTCCCGGGCGTCGCGCTCGGCGCGTTCCCGGGCTTCGCGTTCGGCCTGCTCCCGGGCCTCGCGCTCGGCGCGTTCCCGGGCTTCGCGTTCGGCCTGCTCGCGGGCTTCCTGCTCGGCGCGTTCCCGTTCCTCGCGTTCGGCCTGCTCGCGGGCTTCCCGCTCGGCGCGCTCCCGTTCCTCGCGCTCCGCCTGCTCGCGGGCTTCCTGCTCGGCGCGCTCCCGCTCCTCGCGCTCGGCCTGCTCGCGGGCTTCCTGCTCGGCGCGCTCCCGCTCGGCGCGCTCCCGCTCCTCGCGCTCGGCCTGCTCGCGCGCCTCCCGCTCGGCGGTGTCGTCGGCGGGTGGGTCGGCGACCGGCGCGTCGACGAGAGCGTCGTCGTCCGGGGCCCGGCGGGGGGCCGGAGCGAGCGTCACGTCGCCCGGGCCGCCCCAGACCTCGTCGGCCGGGCGGGGTTCCGGGTGGAGTTCGTCGTCGCGACGCCACCAGCGCGTCCCTGCCGCCACGCGGCCCACCTCCCCTCGCCGCCCCGTGCGCCCCACCAGCATCACCCGGCGCGCGGCACCACGGTAGGGGGACACGCGGCGAGCCGCCCCCGGACACGCGGGAGCAGTTGCGCAGGCCACGACCCTCAGGCCAGGCCGAGCACCGCCAGCGCCGTGCGGGCGGCCTCGCCGCCCTCGGTCTCGGCGACGGCGAGCGCGCCGGGGACGTCGAGGTCGTCGAGGAGCCGCTCGAGCACGGCGGCGGATGCGGCGTCGCCGTCCACGTGCCGCGCGGCCGCCGCGTACAGGCGCTCGAGCCGCGCCTCGGCGGCGTCGAGGGCACCGCGCTCGACGTCCCACGCCCCGGCCCACGCGCGGTCGAGCAGCAGCAGGCGGACGGCCGCGGCCGAGTGGGTCTCGAGCAGCTCGCCGACGAGGACGAGGTTGCCGGCCGACTTGGCCATCTTCTGCCCCCCGACCCGCACCGTCCCGACGTGCAGGCGCGCCCGCGCGAACGGGTGCACGCCCGTGACGGCCTCGGCCATCGCGGCCTGGGTGGTGTGGTGGGGGTGGCGGAGGTCGGCGCCGCCCACGTGGAGGTCGACGGCCGGGCCGAGGACCGTGAGCGCCATCGCCGCGCACTCCGCGTGCCAGCCCGGGCGGCCGTCGCCCCACGGGCTGGGCCACGCCGCCTCGCCGGGGGCGGCCGGACGCCAGACCAGCGCGTCGCCCGGGTCGTCGGCGCCGGCCCAGGGCGTCTCGGCCGAGGTCTCGTCGGGGTCCGGCGACGTCTCCGCCGCGGGGAGGCGGTCGGCGCGGAACAGCACCGCGCCGTCGCGCTCGTACGCCGCACCGCGCTCGAGCAGGGCCGCGGCCAGGGCGACGACGCCGTCGACGTGGTTGTGGGCGCGCGGCTCGTGCGTCGGCGGCCGCACGCCGAGGGCGGCCATGTCGCGGTCGAAGCGGAACTGCCCGACCGCGGCGAAGCTGTCGTAGCGTGCCCCGGCCCGCTCGGCGGCGGCGTCGAGGACGTCGTCGACGTCGGTGACGTTGCGGCAGCTCACGACCTCGATGCCGACGCGGCGCAGCACCCGGGTGGCGACGTCGGCCCACACGAACGTCGCGGCGTGGCCGAGGTGGGTGGTGTCGTACGGCGTGATGCCGCAGACGTAGGCGCGGGCGCGGCCGACCAGCGGCAGCGCCTCCCCGGACAGGCGCAGCGACGGGCTCACCGGCCCGCCCCCGTCCGGCGGGAGGCCCGGCGCCACTGCACCATCCGCCCGAGTCCGGGGATGGCCAGCAGCAGCACCCCGGCGATCGCGGCGAAGAGCAGCCAGATGCCCAGCGGCAGCGTGGCCTCGAACCACAGGAACGCCACGCGCGCGGGGTCGAGGTTCTGCAGGACGAAGACCAGCAGGAACACCAGCACGACGGCGCCGAGGATCAGCCCGATCCACGCTCCGCCGATCTTCGTGCGCCCCGGCGAGGTCCGGATGCGGGGACGCGCGGCGGCCGCGCCGTCGGGGATCGTCGGGTGGTCGACGGGCCCGGCCGCCGGTGTCGTGGACGGTGCCGCGGCGACGTCCGCGCGCGACACCGCCCCGGTGCCGGGGCTCGTGGGCCCGTCGGCGGGCGACGGCGCGCCGTACCGGGGCTGCTCGGTCATGGCGCCATCCTCCCCCGTCGCGGCGCCGATCGTGAGCCCCGGGCTCCCAGAACCGATGCTTATCGGGGGCAGCTGCACCATCTCTTGGACGCATGGCCGGGCGACCAGCAGGCTCTCCGACCATGACGACCTACGTGCTCGTGCCCGGCATGTGCCACGGCGGCTGGTGCTTCGACGACCTCGCCGCCGAGCTGCGCGCCGCCGGCCACACCGTGGACGCGCTGACGCTCACCTCCGTCGGCGACCCGGACGTCGCGCCCGACCCGGCCGTGGACCTCGAGACCCACGTCGCCGACGTCGTCGCGGCCCTCGACGCCGCGGGAGGGCCCGTGGTCCTCGCCGGGCACAGCTACGGCGGGGTGCCGATGACCGTGGCCGCCGACCGGCGCCCGGAGGAGGTCGCCGCGCTCGTGTACCTCGACGCCTTCGTCCCCCGCGACGGCGAGACCGCGCGGTCGATGACCGACGACGCCCAGCGCGCCTGGTACGACGAAGGCCGGGCGACCGGGCTGGTCCCCCGCCCGGGGTTCTTCGACCCCCGCGCCACCGACCACCCACTGGCCACGCTCGAGCAGCCGGCCCGGCTGCGGACCGACCTGTCGCGCACGCGCCGGGTCTACGTCTACGCGACGAACTGGGGCGGGACGCCGTCGCCGTTCGGGCCGACCCTCGCGCGGCTGCGCGGCGAGCCGGGCTGGACCGTCCACGAGCTCGACGCGGCCCACAACCTCATGCGCGACGCGCCCGACCAGCTGCGGGACGTGCTGCTCGACGCCGCCTCATGACCGCACGGCGGGCAGGTCGGTGGCCCCGGCCGTCTCCCGCTGCGCCTCGGCCTCGTCCAGCCGCCGGCGCAGTGCGGTCGTGACCAGCGACCAGGCGTCCGAGCCGAGCAGCACGCGGCGCGGCACGCCGTCGGCGCGGCGCGGCGCGTCCCCGGCGGCGATGATCTCCGCGACCGTGCGGGCCTGGTCGCCGGGCATGTCCTCGACCGCGACCCGCGGCCCGTGCAGGTGGCCGTACGCGGGGAGCTCCGGGGCGGTGCGGGCGGCGTCGTAGAACGTCGTGCGGATCATCCCCGGCTCGACGAGGACGACGTCGATCGCGAGCGGCGCGACCTCCGCCGCGACCGTCTCGGCGAAGCCCTCCAGGCCCCACTTGCTGGCGTGGTAGAGCGAGAACGCCGGGAAGGTGACGTGCGCGCCCATGCTCGACACGGGCATCAGCCGTCCCCCGCCCTGCGCGCGCAGGTGGGGCAGGACGGCCCGCACGAGCTGCACGACCGCGGTCAGGTTGGTGGCGAGCACGCGCTCGACGTCGTCGTCGGCGAGCTCCTCGGCGGCACCGAACACGCCGAGCCCGGCGTTGGGCACGACGACGTCGATGCGCCCGAGCGCGGCGAACGCGGCGTCGACCACCTGGCGCTGGGCCGCGGTGTCGGTGACGTCGAGGGCCCGGACCCAGAGGCGGTCGCCGTGGGCGGCGCGCAGGTCGTCGAGCTGGTCGGGGTGGCGCAGGGTGGCGGCGACGCGGTCGCCGCGGGCGAGCAGCTGCTCGGTGAGCTCGCGGCCCAGCCCGCGGGAGGCGCCGGTGACGAACCAGGTCTTCATGGGTTCCACCCCACGCCCGGCCGGGCCGCGGATCAACGGCGTCGAGCGCCACGGTCCGACAGGCATAGCCTGCCGGTGTGGAGCTGCGGCAGCTCGAGTACGTGCTCGCGGTCGCCGAGGAACGCCACTTCGGGCGGGCCGCCGAGCGCCTGCACGTGCGCCAGCAGTCGGTGAGCGAGCAGGTCCGCCGCCTCGAGCGCGAGCTCGGCGCGCCGCTGTTCGCCCGCACGAGCCGGCGGGTGGCGCTCACCGCGGTCGGCGAGGCGTTCCTGCCCGAGGCCCGGGCGACGGTGCTCGCGGCCCGGCGGGCCGGCGAGGTCGCGCGGCGTGCCGCAGCGGCCGGCGGCGGGGAGGTCCGCGTCGGCTACGCCGAGGACCTCGGGTCGCGGCTCTTCGAGCTCGCCGCGCCCCGGCTGGCGCGTCGGGACCCGCCGGTGCACCCGGTGCCCGTCCCGCTGGGCACCCGCGAGCAGCTGCGGGCGATCGTCGAGCGCCGCCTGCCCGTCGGTCACGTCTGGCAGCCCGCGCTGCCGCCGGAGCTCACGTCGCTGTGCACCACCCGCGAGCGGATCGTCGTCGTGGTCGGGGCCGACGACCCTCTCGCCGCGGCCGGGGCCGTCGACCCGGTGGCGCTCTCGGGCCGCCCGCTGGCGCTCGTGCCGCGCCGCACCAACCCGTGGGTGCACGACCACTACGTCCGCGAGCTCACCGCCCGCGGCACCCGCGTCACCGTCGCCCGCCAGGACGCGGTCCGGCTCGACCGGCTGCTGCCCCTGGTGCTCGCCGGCACCGCGATCGGGCTGACCACCGAGCGCGCCGCCGCGGGCGTCGCGGGCACCGGCGCGGTCGCGCTGCCCCTCGAGGGCCCGCCGCTGCTGGTGGAGCACCACCTCGTGTGGCGGGCCGACACCGCCGACGTGGCCGTCCTCGCAGTCGTCGACGTGGTGCGGGAGCTCGTCGCCGAGGGCGCGCTCAGCGCGCCACCGCCACCGTGACGCCGCGGCCGCGCTGTTTCGGCACGACGAGCTCGCCCCCGCCGAGCTCCCGGGCCGCGAGCAGCGCGGCCGCCTCGGCGACGCTGCCGGTGCCGGTCAGCCGGCGCACCACGGCCGAGGGTGTCGGCACCGCGACCGCGTCCAGCGCCGCGGCCGGGTAGCAGCGCAGCACGCGCCCGGCGGCCAGGGCGGTGACCGCGGGCTCGGTGGCGCGGGTGTCGATGGTGGCGACGACGTCCACGCGGGCGATACCCAGGACGTCGACGGCCTCCCGCAGGTGCGCGAGCGGCGTGCCCGGCTCGATCCCGACGCCGAGGACGACCATCTACGGCGTCGCCAGGGCGTCGAGGACGTCGCCGATGTGGTCCTGGATGGAGAGGTGGCCGGTCGCCGGGAGCCGGTGCACGCGGGCCAGGCCGGCCGGCAACCGGGCGGCGATGTCCTCGGCGTGGTGCATCGGCACCATGCCGTCCTCCTCACCCTGGAAGATCTCCACGGGTGCGGTGACGGCGGACCAGTCGAGGTGCCACGGGCCCGCCCAGAGCCGGTACTCCTCGATCACCCCGGCGGGCCCCTGGCGCAGCGACTCGAGGAAGAACGACATCTCCTCGGCCGGCGGCCGGCGGGCGAGGAACTCCCGGTCGGGCGCCGCGAGCTCCCCCGCGATCTGCTTGATCGCCATGCTCGGCGCGAGCCTGGTGGCGAGGCGCTGGATGCGCAGCATCGTCGCCGCGCGGGCGGGGCGCTGCTCGATCGTCTCGAGCAGCTCGAGGTCGGACGCGGCGAGCCCGTCGCGGGCTCCCGGGCGGTCGTCGATCGGGCCGGCGCCGGCCATCAGCGCGGTGCCGGTCACCCGCGGGCCGCAGCCCGCGGCACAGGCGAGCGCGAACGGGCCGCCGGCCGAGTAGCCGACGGTGGCGAACCGGTCGAGGCCGAGGACGTCGGCGAGGGCGGTGACCTCGTCCGCGTAGCCGGCGATCGTCCGGCCCGGGACGGGGTCGGAGCCGCCGATGCCGCCGCGGTCCGGGCACAGCACGCGCAGCCCGCGCTCGCGGGCGGGGGCGTCGGCGAAATCCTTGCCCAGCCGGCTGTCCGGCGTGCCGTGGAAGAGGAACACCGGCGCGCCCTGCGGGTCGCCGAGATCGACGAGGGCGACGGTGCGCCCGTCGACGGTGACGCGGCGGTCGGTCACGAGGGCCTCCGGCCAGGTGAGTGGTTCGGGTCGTCATGACGACCCTTACCACTCACGTGGCGGAGCCATCGAGCCACACCCGCCGGACGGCCCGCGGGGTGCGTGTGCAGGTAGGAGGCGTGCACGCCCCCGGTGACGAAGCCCTCGGGCTCCGCGCCGTCCCATCGCCACGCCGGCGCGGCCCCGCTGCGGGGCGTCGTCACCGTGCGGTGGAACTCGTGGCCGGTGACGGTCTCGCCGGCCGCCGCGAGCGGCGAGTCCGCGGCGGCCGTCGCGGTCCGGTAGCCCAGCGAAAGCCGCGGGCCCATGGCGGCGTCGGCGTCGAGCACGCCGCACATCGGCGCCCCGTCGAGGGTCCGGGAGAGGTAGAGCAGGCCCCCGCACTCCGCGTGCACCGGGCCGCCCGCCGCCGCGAAGTCCCGGACGGCCGCCCGCAGCGGCGCGTTGGCGCTGAGCGCCTCGACGTGCTCCTCGGGGAACCCGCCGGGCAGCACCAGACCCGCCGTGCCGGCGGGGAGGGCCTCGTCGCGGGCCGGGTCGACGGTCACGACGCGCGCGCCGCCCGCGGCGAGCAGCTCGGCGTGCTCGGGGTAGCCGAACGTGAACGCGGGCCCCCCGGCCACGGCCACGACGGGCTCCCCGCCCACCGGCCCGCCGACCGCCGCGGCCGGGTCCCAGACCGGCGCGGCCGTCGCCGGCGCCGAGCGCGCGAGGGCGACCACGGCGTCGAGGTCGACGTGCGCGGCGACCAGCCCCGCCATCGCGTCGACCGCCGCCCGCGCGGCCGCCCCGTGCTCGGCCGCGGTGACCAGCCCCAGGTGCCGCGACGGCACCGCCAGCTCGGCGTGGCGGGGCAGCACCCCGAGCACCGGCAGGCCGACCTCGGCGCACGCCGACCGCAGCACCTCCTCGTGGCGCTTCGTGCCGACGCGGTTGAGCACGACGCCGGCCAGGCGCACCCGCGGGTCGAAGGCGCGGAACCCCGTGAGCAGCGCGGCGACCGAGCGGGCCTGTCCCCGCGCGTCCACGACGAGCACGACCGGGGCGTCCAGGAGCCGGGCGACGTGGGCGGTGGAGCCGTCGCCGTCGGGGTCGCGGCCGATCCGCCCGTCGAACAGACCCATGACACCCTCGACGACGGCCAGGTCGGCGCCGCGCGCCCCGTGCCCGACGAGGCCGGGCAGCGTCGCGGGGTCGACGAGCACGGGGTCGAGGTTGCGGCCCGGGCGACCGGCGGCCAGGGCGTGGTAGCCGGGGTCGACGTAGTCCGGGCCGACCTTGAACGGCGCGACGGCCGTCCCCTGCGCGGCGAGGGCGCCCAGCAGGCCGGTGGTGACGGTGGTCTTGCCGCTGCCCGACGACGGCGCGGCGACGACCACGCGTGCCGGCAGGGCTGTCATCGGGTCGAGCTCCGCTCCGCTTCGTCTCCTACCACTCGATCCCCTTCTGCCCCTTCTGCCCGGCGTCCATCGGGTGCTTGATCTTCGTCATCTCCGTGACGAGGTCGGCGGCCTCGACCAGCGCCTCCGGGGCGTCGCGGCCGGTGACGACCACGTGCTGGTGGCCGGGCCGGTCGCGCAGCACGGCGACCACCTCGTCGACGTCGATCCAGCCCCACTTGAGCGGGTAGGTGAACTCGTCGAGCACGTAGAAGTCGTGGGCGCCGGCCTCGAGGCGACGCCGGATCTCGGCCCAGCCCTCGCGGGCGGCGGCCGCGTGGTCCTCCTCGGACCCCTGCTTGCGCGACCACGACCAGCCCTCGCCCATCTTGTGCCACTCGACGGGGCCGCCCTGCCCGGTGTCGCGGTGCACGTCGCCCAGGGCGCGCAGGGCGGTCTCCTCGCCCACGCGCCACTTGGCCGACTTGACGAACTGGAACACCGCGATCGACGACCCGGCCGTCCACTGGCGCAGCGCGAGCCCGAACGCTGCCGTCGACTTGCCCTTGTTCACCCCGGTGTGCACGACGAGCAGCGGCCGCCGGCGACGCTGCCGCGTCGTCAGCCCGTCCTGCGGCACGGTGCTCGGAACGCCCTGCGGCACGGCCTGTCCTCCTTCCCGATGTGAGCAGTTGCGGCCCGTATACGGGCCGCAACTGCTCACGAGGCCCGGAACTGCTCCACGACGCCGGCGACGGACTCGCCGGTCAGCTCGTCCAGGGTGACGACGGTGCCGCCGGCGACCCGGGCGACCTGCCCCGCGAGCCCGAGGCGCACGGGCCCGGACTCGCAGTCGACGACGACCGTGCTCATGCTGGCGCCCCGCCCGGCCGCGCCGGCGTCGCGCGCCAGCCCCCGGGCCGCGTGCAGGGCCGCGTCGAGCCCGCCCGACGCCGTCGCCCGCCCGTCGGTGAGCACCACGAGCAGCCCGCGGCGGCGGGGGTCGCGGGTGCGCTCGGTGCGCAGCACCGCCCGCGCGGTGCGCAGCCCGTCGGCGAGCGGGGTGCGCCCGCCGGTGCGCAGGTCGTGCAGGCGGGCGTGGGCGGCGTGCACCGACGTCGTCGGGGGCAGGGCCACCGCCGCCGACGTCCCGCGGAAGGTGACGACGCCGACGCGGTCGCGGCGCTGGTAGGCGTCACGCAGCAGGGCGGCGACGGCGCCGGTCACGGCGGACATCCGCCGGCGCGCGGCCATCGACCCCGAGGCGTCGACGCAGAACAGGACGAGGTTGCCCTCGCGGCCCTCGCGCACGGCGTGCCGGAGATCCTCGCGCGCGATCCCCACCCCGCGCCCGGCCGCGGCCAGGACGGTGGCGGGCACGTGCAGCGTCGTGTCCCCGCGCGCGTCGGGGACGGCCCGCACGACCCGGCCCTGGCGGCCCTGGGCCCGCGACCGGCGCCCGGGCGCGCCCTCGCCGGTGCCCCGGACCTCGAACCGGCGGGCCCGCAGACGCGTGCGCGCCGGGGCGCCCACCGGGACACCCGCGGGCTCGGGCTCGGACGGCGCGGGGGGCGGCGCCGGGGAGGGCTCCGCGGACGACGTCGCCGGCGCCTCCGCGCTCGCGGGCGGTGGCGCGCCCCCGCCGTCGGGTCCTCCCCCGTCGGGCCCGCCGCCGTCGGGCGGGCTGCCACCGCCCGGGCCGCCCTCCGGTGGCTCCGGCGGCTCGGGCGGCTCGGGCTCCTCCGACGCCGCCTCGTCCGCCTTGTCCATCGCCTCGTCGAGCTCGTCGTCGCCGAGGTGCGGCTCGTCGAACGGGTCGCGGCGGCGCCGGTGCGGGAGGGCGAGGCGGGCCGCGGCGCGGACGTCCGTCGCGTCGACCGCCGCCGCCCCGCGCCAGGCGGCGTGCGCGACGGCCGTGCGGGCGAGCACGACGTCGGCCCGCATCCCGTCGACCTCGACCTCGGCACACAGCGCCGAGATGCGCACGAGCTCGGCGTCGGGCAGCGCGACCGCCCCGAGCCGCGCGCGGGCCTCGACCAGCCGGGCGCGCAGGGCGTCCTCGTCGCCGGCGAAGCGGGCGGCGAAGGCGTCGGAGTCGGCATCGTGGGCCAGGCGCCGCCGCACGACCTCGGTGCGCTCGCCGACGTCGCGGGACGCGGCGACCTGCACGGTCAGCCCGAAGCGGTCGAGCAGCTGCGGGCGCAGCTCCCCCTCCTCCGGGTTCATGGTCCCCACCAGCAGGAACGCGGCCGGGTGGGTCAGCGAGACGCCGTCGCGCTCGACGTGCGCGCGGCCGGTGGCGGCGGCGTCGAGGAGCAGGTCGACGAGGTGGTCGTGCAGCAGGTTGACCTCGTCGACGTAGAGCACGCCGCGGTGGGCCGCGGCGAGCAGGCCCGGCCGGACGGTGGCCCGCCCGCGCGCGAGCACCTCCTCGAGGTCCAGCGAACCGATCACGCGGTCCTCGGAGGCGCCGACGGGCAGCTCCACGAGCCGCACGGGACGCCGCTCCCGGGCCGCGTCGGCCGCGAACGGCCCATCGGGGCTCTCCTCGCCGGCGTCCGGGTCGGTCGAGAACCGGTCGCCGGCGACGACCTCGACGGGCGGCAGCAGCGTCGCCAGCGCGCGCACGATCGTCGTCTTCGCGGTGCCCTTCTCCCCGCGCACGAGGACGCCGCCGATGCCCGGGTCGACCGCGGTGAGCATGAGGGCCAGGCGCAGGTCCTCGTGGCCGACCACGGCCGAGAACGGGAACACGGAGGAGTCCTAACGGGTCGGGAGACGAGCGGGCCGACCCTAACCCACGACATCTGAGCGCTCGCTGAGATGACGTCCCCGGGGCGGGACCCGGACCGGGGGCGATGGTCCGGGTCCCGCACCCGATGTGCCGGACCGGTCTGCCCTCCGGTCCGCACGTCTGGTGCCCCCTCGGGCGAGCTGGGCGAGCTAGGCGAGCTGGGCCACGAGCGCGGCGCTGACCGCGGCGACGCGCACGTAGTAGCCGGGGCGCCCCGCGCGGGCGCAGCCGTCGCCGAAGGACGTGACCCCGATCAGCTTGCCGGCGGCGACGAGCGGGCCGCCGGAGTCGCCCTGGCAGGAGTCGACGCCGCCCGCGTCGAAGCCCGCGCACGTCAGGCGCTGCGGGTCGAAGGTGGTGTCGCCGGCCCGGCAGTAGTCGTCGCCGCGCAGGGGCACGGTGGCGGTGAGCAGGTAGCGCGAGGGCGGCGCGCTCTCGGACGTCGCGCCCCAGCCGTAGACCTGGGCCGCGCGACCGTCGGAGTAGAGGCCCTCGTCGCCGGGCCCGGCCAGCGGCAGCGGGGTGCGGGTGCTCGGGGTCGCGAGGGTGAGGACGGCCAGGTCGGTGCCCTCCCCGACGCCCTGGAACCCCGGGTCGACCCAGGCCCGGCTGACGGTCGACGTCTCGCCGGCCGTCGACTGCTTGTCGTCGCGGCCGGCGACGACGCGCACCTGCGCGGCGTCCGTGGTCGCCATGCAGTGCGCGGCGGTGAGGACCTTGGTCGGCGTGACGAGCGTGGCCCCGCAGAACTGGAACCCCCCGGCGTCGGTGAGGAACACCGCCCAGGGCGCCTCGTCGGTGGTCGCCCGCGCGCCGCCCACGACGCGGGTGCCGGCGTCGACGACGAGGCCGCCCGAGCCCGTGCCGGAGCCGGACCCCGAGCCGTCGCCCGGCGTGCCCTCGGCGGCGGCCGCCGCCGAGGCGCCGGCCGCCGCGACGAGGACGAGCAGCAGGCACACCCCGGCGAGCACGAGGAGCCGTCGCAGCCCGGGGAGCACGGGCCTGCCGACCCCGTCGTGCGCGCCGTCCGTCATGCGTCCCACCCCTCCTGCTCGGCCGTTCGGCGAGACGCCTCAGAGCCGTTCGGCTCAGCGGTCATCCGCCGTCGGCCGCAGACGACAGCAGCCCGCGGAGGGCGCGACAAGGCGCTGCGGGGCAGGTTCGCTCCGCCGAGCGACGACGAACGGTCGATTTTCGTCGGTAAACGACACCGTCGAGTGGAGGGAGTGGCGACGAACGGTCAGCTGTGCACGACGAGCGGAGACCGCAGTGACCGCTCGTCGCGGACCCCGCCCACCCACACCGGGTGGTGCCCTCGGCCACCGTCGGGTGCCGCGGGGCCACACCCCGATCGATCGCGCACTACCGTGGAGCCGTGCCCCACCACGACCTCGTCATCATCGGCACCGGCTCCGGCAACTCCATCCCGGACGACCGCTTCGCCGGCCTGGACGTGGCGATCATCGAGCACGGGGTCTACGGCGGGACGTGCCTCAACGTGGGCTGCATCCCGACGAAGATGTACGTCTACGCCGCGGACGTCGCCGAGACGATCCGCCGGTCGGGCACCTACGGCGTCGACGCGTCGATCGACAAGATCCGCTGGGCGGACATCCGCGACCGCGTCTTCGGCCGCATCGACCCGATCTCGCGCGGCGGGCAGCGCTACCGCCAGTTCGAGCAGCCGAACACCACGGTCTACCTCGGGCACGCCCGCTTCACCGGCGAGCGCGCGCTCGCGGTGGCGCCCACCGACGGCGGCGAGCCCGTGGAGGTCACCGGCGACCGCGTCGTCGTCGCCGCGGGCGCCCGCCCGGCCGTGCCGGAGATGATCGCCGACAGCGGGGTCCCCTTCCACACCTCCGACGACGTCATGCGTATCGACGACGTCCCCCGCCGGCTCACGATCGTCGGCGGCGGCTACATCGCCGCGGAGTTCGCGCACGTGTTCTCGGCGCTGGGCTCCGAGGTCACCATCGCGACCCGCGGCCCGGCGCTGCTGCGCGACCAGGACGAGGAGATCTCGGCCCGGTTCACCGAGCTCGCCGCGCACCGCTGGAACGTCCTGCTCGACGCCGCCCCGAGCGCCCCGCCCGAACGGCGCGCCGACGGCACGATCCTGCTGCACTGCCCGCACGGCACGATCGAGTCCGACGCCCTGCTCGTCGCCGCCGGCCGCATCCCCAACGGCGACCGGCTCGATGCCGCCGCCGGCGGCCTCGCGACGCACCCCGACGGGCGGATCGTGGTCGACGAGCAGCAGCGCACGTCGGTGCCGGGCGTGTGGGCGCTGGGCGACGTGAGCTCCGAGCACCAGCTCAAGCACGTGGCCAACCACGAGGCGGCCGTCGTGCGCCACAACCTCCTGCACCCCGAGGCGCCGCGCTGCACGAACAACGCCCACGTGCCCTCGGCGGTGTTCACCGACCCGCAGGTCGCCCGCATCGGCCTGCGGGAGCAGGACTGCCGCGAGCGCGGCATCCCCTACGTCACCAAGGTCCAGCGCTACGGCGACGTCGCCTTCGGCTGGGCGATGGAGGACACCACCGGCGTCGTCAAGCTCGTCGCGAGCCCGGACGGCACCCTGCTCGGCGCCCACCTCATGGGCCCCGAGGCGTCGTCGCTGATCCAGCCCCTGATCCAGGCCATCACGTTCGGGCTGGACGCCCGCACCATGGCCGAGAAGCAGTACTGGATCCACCCGGCGCTGCCCGAGGTCATCGAGAACGCCCTGCTGGGCCTCCCGCTCGACTGAGCCGCGGGCTCAGGGGAAGAGGGGGCCGTCCGGCTGGCAGACGGTGCCCGGCGGCGGCGTCACGAGGTCGACGAGGTAGCGCACGCGCGCGGCGTCGACGCACGCGCTGGGGTCCTGGTAGGTCGGGTGGCCGTACCCCTCCGAGGTGAGGAGGACCGCGTTGCCCAGCAGGCGCTCGGCCGCCTGGGCATTGCGGTAGCCGGTCGCCGGATCGTGCCGGTTGTTGACGAGCAGGATCGGCGTCGTGGTCCGGGCGTTCCACGGCCCGGAGTACCGGTCGGTGGGCCGGCCCGGCCAGCCGGAGGCGCACGGAGCCCACAGCCACCAGCCGAGGACCGGCCCCCACAGGGTGCTGCTGCGGGTGAGGTCGGGGAGCACCGTGGGCCAGTCGGTGGACGGCCGGGTGGCGGGTCCGTCGAGACAGGAGATCGCCGAGGACGTGGTGGCGGAACGGTCGGCCGCGGGCGTCGCCATCTGCCGGGCCGCGCTCTCCAGGCCGGAGGCGTCCCCGTCCGCGGCGGCGTCGAGGTCGGCCGCGAACTGCGGGTACTGCTCCGGGACCCGCAGAGGGTTGAAGGTCGAGGTCAGCAGCTCGCCGTACGTCAGCTCGCCCGGCGGGTCCGCGTGGGGCGCCGGGATCGGCGCCCGCCGTGCGGCGTCGAACAGGCGCGCGACGCGCTGGTCGACCGGCTCGGGATGGCGCGCCAGCGCGCAGCGGCCGGGGCCCGCGGTCTGGCAGGCGGCGCGGAACGCCGCGAACACCTCGTCGGTGTGGGCCACGCTGGCCGCCGTCCGGGCCTCGGCACCGGCAGTGTCGTCGACGGCGTCGATCAGCCCGTCGAGCAACATCGCCCGCACCTTGTCCGGGAACAGGTTGGCGTAGGTCTGCCCGATCAGCGTCCCGTAGGACAGGCCGACGTAGGTCAGCCGCTCGTCCCCGACGGCGACGCGCAGCGCCTCGAGGTCGCGGGCGGTGTCCGCGGTGGAGATGTGGTCGAGCAGCTCCCCGCTCACGGCGCCGCACCGTTGCGCGAGATCGACCGTCCGCTGCTGGTAGGCCGCCGACTCCGGCCCGGGCGTCGGCACGGTCACGCCGTTCCAGAAGGCCGCCTCGGCGGAGGGGTCGGTGAAGCACTCCACCGGCGAGCTCGCGTTCGTGCCACGGGGGTCCCAGCCCACGACGTCGAACCGGCCGCCACCCCATTGGTCGAAGTCGGATCCGCCGCCCTCGACCAGCTCGACGCCGCTCTGCCCCGGCCCGCCCGGGTTGACCAGCATCGACCCGATCCGCTCCTGCGGTCGGCTCGCGAGGTGCCGGATGACGGCCAGGTCGATCTGGCGGCCGCCGGGCGCGCTCCGGTCCAGCGGCACCGGCACCGTGGCGCACTGCAGGGCCGGGTCCTGGTCGTGCGGGGGTGCGCAGGGTCCCCACGCGACGCCGGGCGCCGCACCCGCCGGCGCCGCGCCCGCCGTCGGTGTCGTCGAGGCGCAGGCCGTCGCCAGCAGGATCGCGCACGTCACAGCGATCGTTCGCGGCACCGCGCGCCGCCCGAGGACACCACGCTCAGCCATCGCCAACCACCCCATCGAGTGACAGAGAGGCCGACGTTAACCCAACATCGCTACTCTGCGCGACCCTCGCTGCGGCGTGGCGCTCACTCCGTCCGCCGGAACCGCCACACCGCGAGCGCCAGCAGCAGCACGCTGAACGCCACGGTGATGAGGATCTGCACGCCCACCGGCACGGTCCAGCCGCCCCAGGTGATGCCCGGGTCGAAGCGCGCGCGGGTCGCGGCGTCGACGTCGAGGTGGTCGAACACCAGCGAGCGCAGCGGCTCGACGGCGTAGGTCATGGGGTTGATGTGCGTGAGCACCGCGAGCCACGTCGGCAGGCCCGAGAGCGGGAACAGCGCGCCGGACAGGAACATCAGCGGCGTGATCACGAGCTGCACCAGTGGCATCGCCGACTGCACCTGGCGCACGCGGGCGGCGAGCAGCAGGCCGAGAGCGGTGATCATGAAACCCATGAGGAAGATCAGCCCGATCATCCCGAGCAGCATCAGCGGGTCGTAGGGCACGCCGACGAGCCCGGCGAGCGCGAGCAGCACCAGGCACTGCAGCGTCGCCACCGAGGCGCCCCCGAGGGCCTTGCCGACGAGGATCGACGCCGTCGACACCGGCGCGACGAGCATCTCGCGCAGGAACCCGAACTCGCGGTCCCACACGATGGAGATACCGGCGAACGCCGCGGTGAACAGCACCGAGATGGCCATGACGCCCGGGAACAGGAACGTCGTGAAGCCGACCGAGCCGCCCGCGCTCGTGGTCAGCAGCGAGCCCAGGCCCGTGCCCAGGACGAACAGGAACAGCAGCGGCTGGGCCAGCGACGACAGGATGCGCGAGCGGTCCTTGACGAAGCGGATCATCTCGCGCTGCCAGACGACGGCGGCCGCGCGCCACTCGGTGGCGAGGCTGCTCTCGGGGATGTGCAGCGCGTCGGGGGTGATCGTGGTCGTCATCAGCGCCTCATCCGCATCGCCATGGGGTGCATGCTCGGGCCCGCCTCGGCGTCCCGGATGGTCGTGCCCGTGTGGGCGAGGAAGACGTCGTCGAGGCTCGGCCGGGTGACGGTCACCGAGCGGATGGTCACCGCGTGGCCGCCGAGCCGGTCGAAGAGCCGCGGCACGAACCCGGCGCCGTCGGGCACCGCGATCGTCACCGCGCCCTCGCGCACGGCGCCCTCGATGCCGAACTCGCTGCGCAGGGCGCGCAGCGCGGCCTCGTCGTCGTCGGTGGTGACGGTGACGCGGTCCGCCCCGACCTGGGCCTTGAGCGCGTCCGGGGTGTCGAGGGCGACGATCCGCCCCTCGTTCATGATCGCGATCCGGTCGCAGTGCTCGGCCTCGTCCATGTAGTGGGTGGTGACGAAGACCGTGATCTCCTCGGAGCGGTGCAGCTCGGCGACGTACTCCCAGATCGACCCGCGCGTCTGGGGGTCGAGCCCGATGGTCGGTTCGTCGAGGAACAGCACCTGCGGCGAGTGCAGCAGGCCGCGCGCGATCTCGAGGCGCCGGCGCATGCCGCCGGAGTACGTGCGCACCTCGTCGGCCCGGCGCTCCCACAGCCCGACCATCCGCAGGACCTCCTCGCGGCGGGCGGCCGCGCGCCGGCGGTCCACGCCGTAGAGCTCCTGGTGGAAGCGCAGGTTCTGCTCGCCGGACATGGGGCCGTCGAGCGTCGGGTCCTGGAAGACGAGCCCGATCCGTCGGCGCACGGCCGCGCGGTCGCGCACGACGTCGAGCCCGACGACCTCGGCCTCGCCCGCCGTCGGCTCGACGAGGGTGCAGAGGATGTTGATCGTCGTGGACTTGCCCGCCCCGTTGGGGCCGAGGAAACCGAACGTCTCGCCGCGGGCCACCTCGAGGTCGATGCCGCGGACCGCCTCGACCGCGCCGTACCGCTTGACGAGCCCGCGGACCGACACGGCCGCGGACCCGGTGCTGGTGTCCATCGCGCCCCCCTCCCTAACAATGTTAGAGACGCTACTCTGACAGCGTTAGAGACGGCAAGGGAGGTGCACGTGGCCCTCACCCGCGACGACGTCGTGGACGCCGCGGTGGATCTCCTGGCCGAGGTCGGCCTCGAGGGCCTGACCCTGCGTCGCCTGGCGCGCGACCTGGGCGTCAGCGCCCCGACGCTGTACTGGCACGTGGCCGACAAGCGCGCTCTGCTCGACCACGTCGCCGAGCGCCTGCTCGCCGACCAGTGGCGCGTCAGCCCGCCGGCCCCGGACCAGGACTGGGCGGACTGGCTGCGTGACCGCGCGGTGCGCCAGTACCGCGCGCTCGTCGCCCACCGCGACGCCGCCCGCATCGTCGCGGGCAACCGGCCGACGTCCGCGTCGCTGCCCGCCGTCGAGCAGGTGCTCGGGACGCTGGTCGACGCCGGCTTCTCCCCCGCCGACGCGTTCTCGTCGGTGCAGGCCGTGGGCAACCTCGTCATCGGCTCGGCGATCGAGTACCACGCGGAGCGCGAGCGCCCGTCGGACGGACCCGTCGGCCCCGACGGGCACGCCCCGGCGCCCGACGCGCGCGCCTACCCCCACCTCGCGGCCCTGGCGCCGGTGCTCGCCGAGCACACGGCGGCGCACGACCACGAGGCGCTGTTCCGCCACGGGCTCGACCTGATGATCACCGGCCTGCGGGCCCGGCTGGCGACCCCGGCCTGACTCACTCCCGCTCGCGGTGCTCCGTCCCCGGGATCGAGGGGTCGTCGCGGCGCGCCTGCTCGGCGTCGGCCTCCCGCTCGTGCGCCCGTTCGCGCTCCTCGGTCGCGGGCAGGGAGTCGTCCCCGTCGTGCGCGTGCCGTCCGCGACGCTCGGTGCTCGCGATCGAGGTCGCGCTGTCGGCGTCGGCCGCCTCCTCCGCCGCCCGCTCCCGGGCGACCGTCTCGGGCAGCGAGGGCGGATCCCCCTGTTCGCCGGGGCGCTCGTGCTCGGCCATCTCGCGATCCCCTCTCGACGACGTCGGCGTCGACACGCTCGCGCCACCGCCGCACCGCGTCAAGGGACCGGACGGCCCCACCGCTCACGGCAGCGCGCCCCGGCTCACCAGCTGCCGCGCGATCACCCCGGACTGGATCTCGTTGGTGCCCTCGCCGACGATCATCAGCGGCGCGTCGCGGAAGTAGCGCTCGACGTCGAATTCCGTCGAGTAGCCGTAGCCGCCGTGCACGCGGATGGCGTCGAGCGCGATGCCCATCGCGGTCTCCGAGCAGAAGAGCTTGGCCATGCCGGCCTCGAGGTCGCTGCGCTCCCCCGACTCGTAGCGGCGCGCCGCGTGCAGCAGCAGCTGGCGGGCGGCGGTGAGGCGGGTGCCCATGCCGGCCAGCAGGTCGCCCACCGACTGGTGCTGCCAGATCGGCCGCCCGAAGCTGTGGCGCTCCTGGGCGTAGCGCAGGGCGTCGTCGAAGGCCGCGCGCCCGACGCCGGTGGCCCGCGCCGCCACCTGGATGCGGCCGATCTCGAGGCCGCGCATCATCTGGGCGAAGCCGCGGCCCTCGACGCCGCCCAGCAGCGCGTCGGCCGGCACCCGCGCGTCCTCGAAGGTCAGCTCGCAGCTCTCGACGCCCTTGTAGCCGAGCTTGGGCAGGTCGCGGGTGACGGTGAAGCCGGGGGTGTCCCGCTCGACGAGCAGGATCGAGATGCCCCGGTGGGCGGGCTCGGCGTGCCGGTCGGTCTTGCACAGCAGGGCGACGAGGCCGGCGCGGCGGGCGTTCGTGATCCAGGTCTTGGCGCCGTCGACGACGTACCGGTCGCCGTCGCGGCGGGCGTGGGTGCGCATCGCCTGCAGGTCGGACCCGCCGTCGGGCTCGGTGAGCGCCATGGTCGCCCGCAGCTCGCCGGTGGCCATCCCGGGCAGGTAACGGTCGCGCTGCTCGGGCGTGCCGAAGGCGAGCAGGAGCTTGGCGACGACCGTGTGCCCGCCCATCGCGCCGGCGAGGCTCATCCAGCCGCGTGCCAGCTCCTCGGTGATCATCGCGTAGCAGGGCGTCGACACCCGGGCCTCGCCCCAGGGCTCGGGGATCGCCAGGCCGAAGACGCCGAGCTCCTTCATCTGGTCGATGAGCTCGCCGGGGTAGACGTCGCCGTGCTCGAGGTCGCGCACCACCGGGCGCACCTCCTTGTCGACGAACCGGCGGACCAGCTCGACGATGTCCTGCTCGTCGGGGTCGAGGTCGTGGTCGGTCACGGTGGGCTCCCCGTGGTCGGCTGAGGCGGACAGCCGCGAGGATTCTATGGAAAGTAGGCTGTGTCCATGCCCGACGGTCGCCAACTGAGCGAGAGTGTCGCGTCCCACGTCCGGGAGGCGATCATGGTCGGTGACCTGCCCGGCCACGGCTACCTGCGCACCGAGCACCTCGCCGCGGAGCTCGGGGTGAGCGCGACGCCGGTGCGCGAGGCGCTGATGATCCTGCAGGGCGAGGGGGCGATCCGGTGGGAGCCCCGGCGGGGCTACCGCGTCCTGCCGCTCACCCCGGGCGACGTCGAGGACCTGTTCGGCGTGCAGGCCTACGTGGCCGGCGAGCTCGCCGCCCGCGCGGCCGCGCTGCTGGACCAGGACGCCGTCGCGGGCCTGCGCGCGGCGCAGGAGCAGCTGGTGGACGCCGCGGCGCGGGGCGAGGCCGAGCGGGTCGAGCGGCTGAACCACGAGGTCCACCGGACGATCAACCGGGCGGGCGGCACCGGCCGCCTCACCGCGCTGCTGCGCCAGACCGTGAGCTACGTGCCGCGCCACTACTACGCCCGCGTGCAGGGCTGGGAGCGCGCCTCGGTGCACGACCACGACGACGTCCTCGACGCCCTGGCCGCCGGCGACCGCGAGTCGGCCCGCGCGGCCATGGCCCGCCACGTCCGGCACATCGGCGTCCTGCTCGACGCCCACCTCCGCGAGCGCGGCGCCTATCGTCGCGGATCTCTATAGAGTCAGCGGACCTCGAGCCCGGACAGCACGAGCTCGCAGAACTCCCGGCCGATCTCCTCGGCGGTGAGCCGGCCGTCGGGCCGGAACCACCGGTACGCCGAGTTGACCATGCCGAAGATCGCGTACGTGGCGATCTTCGGGTCGAGGTCCGCCCGGACCGCCCCGGCCGCCCGGGCCTCGGTGATCCAGGCCAGGACGGCCTGCTCGTGGCGCGCCCGCTCCGCGACGATCGTGCGCTGCCGCTCCGGCGAGAGGGAGCGCCACTCGGTGTAGAAGAGGCTCGACCGCGTGAGGTTCGTGGCCGTGTGCGCGGTCTCGGTGGTGATCAGCTCGCGCAGCTTCTCCAGCGGGGGCGCGTCCGAGGCCTCGATGCGGTCGAAGTAGGTCCGGGTGTCGCGGTGGTACTGCTCCACGATCTCGTAGAGCAGGTCCTCCTTGCTGGAGATGTAGTAGTAGACGCTGCCCTTGAGCAGGCCGAGCTCGGCGCCGATCTCCGTCGTGGTCGTCGCCTCGTAGCCGCGCTCGAAGAACATCCGCGCCGCCGTGTCGAGCACCTGCTCCCGGCGCGCGGCCCGGCGGTCGGGACGGCCGGGCGAGCGCCGGCGGGCGGGCGGGCGCGGGGCGTCGGGCTCGCCCGCTGACTCCGCTGACGTCACGGCACCTCCTCGACGGGGACGGGCGCCGAGCCTACGAGACGGGTCACTCCCTAGTTTTTCCACCCAGCGTTTGGTAGAAGTTTTCTCCATGACCGACGACTCCCCCGTCCTGCTCGACCGCGGTCCCGGCCCCGTGGTCACGCTGACGCTCGACCGGCCCGCCCGGCTCAACGCGCTCGGCCCGGAGACGGTCGCGGCGCTGGACGCCGCGCTCGACGACCTCGGCGACGCCCGCGTCCTGGTGCTCACCGGACGCGGGCGCGCCTTCTCGGCCGGTGGCGACCTCGAGGCCGTCGCGGCCATGGCGCGCGAGCGCGGGCTCGACGACGGCGCGGGCACCGCGGCGTTCCACGCGGCGATCTCGGCGCTGCTGCGGCGTCTCGAGCTGCTGCCGATCCCCGTGGTCGCCGCCGTCAACGGCATCGCGGTGGCCGGCGGGCTCGAGCTCGCGTGCGCGTGCGACGTCGTCCTCGCGACGGCGTCGGCCGTGTTCGGCGACGGTCACGCGAACTACGGGCTGCTCCCGGCCGGCGGGGGCTCGGTGCGCCTTCCGCGCCGCGTCGGCGCGAGCCGGGCCAAGTACCTGATGTTCACCGGCGAGACCGTGCCGGCGGCGACGATGCGCGACTGGGGTCTCGTCGCCGAGGTCGTCCCGGACGACGAGCTGCCCGCGGCCGCCGAGCGCCTCGCCGCGCGGCTGGCGTCGCGCAGCGCCGACGGGCTGCGGCGGATGAAGGAGCTCGTCGACCGCGGGCTCGAGACCGGCGTCGACGAGGCCCTGGCCCACGAGCAGGCGGTGGCCGCCGAGCACGTCGGCGCGCCCGACTACCGCGAGGGCCTCGCCGCGTTCCGCGAGAAGCGCGCGCCCCGCTTCTGACCACCCCCCGAGAGGAGACGACCGTGACCGCACACATCGCCGGGGTGTCCATGACGCCCTTCCGCCGCCGCCCCGAGGCGACGGTCAAGGCGCTGACCGCCGAGGCCGTCGAGGACGCGCTCAAGGACGCCGGCCTCACGATCGACGACGTCGACGCCGTCGTGTTCACGACCACCATGCAGGGCGCCCTCGAGGGCCAGCACGCCGTCGCCGGGCAGATCGCGATGCGGTCGCTGGGCTTCCAGCGCGGCCCGGTACTCAACGTCGAGAACGCCTGCGCGAGCGGCGACACCGCCCTGCTGCTCGCCGACCAGCGCGTCCGCGCCGGCGACGCCGACGTCGTGCTGGCGGTCGGCGTGGAGCGGATGACCGTCGACAAGGCCGGCGCGCTCGCCTGGTTCCACGGCGCCTGGGACGTCCACGAGGCCGACGCGACCACCGCGGGCCTGCTCGCCCTCGGTGCCGACGTCCTGACCCCCGAGGGCGTCGAGGAGCCCGCCCCTGAGGCCAAGAGCCTGTTCATGGACGTCTACGCGTCCCTGAGCAAGTTCCACATGCAGCGCTACGGGCTCACCGCCCGGCAGCTGGCGGCCGTCGCCGCCAAGGACCACCGGCACAGCGTCGCCAACACCCGGGCGCAGTACCGCCGGCCCTTCACCACCGACGAGGTGCTCGGGGCCCCCACGATCTCCTGGCCGATCACGCTGCCGATGTGCGCGCCGATGACCGACGGGGCGGCGGCCGCGGTCGTGTGCAGCGAGGCGACCCGGCGGCGGCTCGCGGACCCGGGTCGCGCGGTGCGGATCGCGGCCGTCGAGCTGGCCAGCGGGTCGGACCGGGCGCCCGAGGACCTCGACCACCACCTCTCGGTGCTCGCCTCTGGTCGCGCCTACGAGCGTGCCGGTCTCGGGCCCGAGGACGTCGACGTCGCCGAGGTCCACGACGCCACGAGCTTCGGCGAGGTCCTCCAGACCGAGAACCTGGGGCTGGTGCCCCGCGGCGAGGGCGGCGCGGCCGCGGAGCGCGGCGAGACCACCCTCGGCGGGCGGATCCCGGTGAACCCGTCGGGCGGCCTGGTCTCGAAGGGCCACCCCATCGCCGCGACCGGCCTGGCCAAGACCCACGAGCTCGTCACCCAGCTGCGCGGGGAGGCCGGCGAGCGCCAGGTCGAGGGCGCGCGGGTGTCGATCAGCCAGGGCGGCGGCGGCTTCTACGGCATCGAGGACGCCTCGACGTGCGTCACGATCCTCGAGGCAGCAGTGACGCCTCGATGAGGACCACCGCCGCCGTCCTGCACGAGGTCGGGAAGCCCCTCGAGATCGAGGAGGTCGAGCTCGACGGGCCCGGCGAGGGCGAGGTGCTGATCCGCTTCACCCACGCCGGGCTGTGCCACTCCGACCTGCACGTCGTCCAGGGCGACATCGCCGGCCGCCTGCCGATGGTGCTCGGGCACGAGGGGGCGGGCGTGGTCGAGGACGTCGGGCCGGGCGTCACCCGCGTCGCGCCCGGCGACCACGTCGTCTGCTCGTTCGTGCCGAGCTGCGGGGCCTGCCACTGGTGCGCCACCGGGCAGCAGGCCATCTGCGACTGGGGAGCGGGCACGATGCGCGGCCCCCTGCCCGGCGACCACTGGGTGCTGCACGGCGCGCGCGGGCGCTACGGCGCGATGTGCATGCTCGGGACGTTCGCCGGGCACGGCGTCGTGCACCAGTACTCCTGCGTGCGCGTCGACCCCGACCTCCCGGGGGCCAGCGCCGCGCTCGTGGGCTGCGGGGTGCCGACCGGCTGGGGCGCGGCGGTCAACGCCGCCGACGTCCGCCCGGGCGACACCGTGGTCGTCTACGGCACCGGGGGCATCGGCGTCCACGCCGTGCAGGGCGCGCGGTTCGCCGGGGCCCGGCACGTGATCGCCGTCGACCCGGTGGCCCTCAAGCGCGACACCGCGCTGCGCCTCGGCGCCACCCACGCGGTGGGGGACGCCGGGGAGGCCGAGCGCCTCGCCCACGAGCTGACGCGCGGCGTCGGCGCCACCGCCGCCGTCGTGACGGTGGGGACGATGCAGGCCGAGGTCGTCGCGCAGGCGTTCGCGGCCGTCGGCAAGGCCGGCACGGTCGTCCTCGTCGCCATGGCGGGCTTCACCGACACCACCGTCGCCCTGCCGGGCACCGTCGCGACGCTCTGGAAGAAGACGATCAAGGGCAGCCTCTTCGGCGACTGCAACCCGACCACGGACATCCCGCGCCTGCTCGACCTCTACCGCGAGGGCCGCCTGCACCTCGACGAGGTCATCACCGCCACCTACGCCCTGGACGACGTCAACGCGGGCTACGAGGACCTGGTGGCCGGCCGGATCGTCCGCGGCGTCATCGCCCACCAGCACTGACCAGCCAGAACAGGAGACACCCGTGGACGTCCCGAGCCTCATGCGCCAGTCCGCGCGGTTCCACGCCGACCGCGTCGCCCTCGTGACCCGCGACCGCACGCTGACCTTCGCGCAGGCGTGGGACCGCGGCGTGCGCGTCGCCAACGGCCTGCGCGCCCTCGGCGTGCGCCCGGGCGACCGGGTGGCCGCGGTCGAGGACAACACCCTCGGCGCCGCCGACTTCTTCGTCGGCGCGGCCATCGCCGGCGCGGTGCGCGTGCCGCTCTACCCGCGCAACTCGCGCCGCTCGCACCAGGTGATGATCGACCAGACGGGCGTGGTGGCCGTCGTGGCGGAGGCCGCGTACGCCGACGCCGTCAAGGGGCTCGAGGACGAGTGCCCCGCGCTGCGCCACGTCGTCGTGCGCGACGAGACCTACGAGAGCTGGCTCGCCGACCAGGACCCCGTCGATCCCGAGGTCGCCGTCGGGCCCGACGACTGGTACATCATCCGCCACTCGTCGGGCACCACCGGCCGCCCCAAGGGCGTCGGCTACACCCAGCACGACTGGCTCGTGAACTGCCGGAACTGGTACTACCGGCTGCCCAACCTGGGCTGGGACGCCGTGGTCGGGCACGCCGCGCCGATCTCGCACGCCGCGGGCTACCTCTTCCTGCCCGCCTGGCTCGCCGGCGCGACCAACCTGCTCTACGGCCCGTTCGACGTGCCCACGGTGCTGGAGATGACCGAGCAGCACCGCGTGACGCACACTTTCGCCGCGCCCTCGATGCTCGCCGGTCTCGCGGCCGACCCGACCGCCGCGGGGCGCGACTGGTCGGCGCTGCGCTGCATCCTCGTCGGCGGCGCGCCGATCACCGACGCGACGGTGCACGCCGGCCGGCGGGTGTTCGGCGACGTCCTGCACCAGGTGTTCGGGCAGACCGAGGCCACGCCGTTGACGATCCTCACCCCCGAGGAGTGGTTCGCCGACGTCCCGGGCTCGACGCCGATGCGCTCCGCCGGGCGGGTCCTGCCGTTCTGCCGCCTCGAGATCCGCGGACCGGACGGCGAGGTGCTGCCCGCCGGGGCCGAGGGCGAGATCTGGACGCAGGTCGAGTCCCAGATGCACGGTTACTGGGGCGACCCGGAGCGCACGGCCGAGCGCCTGGTGGACGGCTGGGTGCGCACCGGCGACATCGGCCGCCTCGACGCCAACGGTTACCTCTACGTGCTCGACCGCGTCGACGACATGATCGTCTCGGGCGGGTTCAACATCTGGCCCGCCGAGCTCGAGACGATCATCGCCGACCACCCCGAGGTGCGGGCGGTGGCCGTGTTCGGCGTTCCGCACGCCAGGTGGGGCGAGAGCCCGATGGCCGTGTGCGTCACGGCGCCGGGGGCCGCGGTCACCGAGCAGGAGGTGATCGACCTCGTCGCCACCCGGCTGGGCAGCTACCAGAAGCCGACCGCGGTCCGGCTCACCACCGAGCCGCTGCCGGTGTCGGTCACGGGCAAGGTGCAGCGCAAGGTGCTGCGCGACCCGTACTGGGAGGGGCGTGACAGCCGCGTCGGCGGGGCCTGAGCTATCGGGGCAGTCCGACCGACGTGGCCGCCGCGTCGGCGACCGCGTCGAGGAACGCCGACCGGTCGGTGATCACCTGCTCGTACTGCCCGAACAGCTCGAAGGAGACCGTGCCGTAGAGCTGGGTCCAGGCCGCGACGGCGGGGACGACCAGCGGCCGCGGCACCTCGGGCAGGACGTCGTCGACCACGACGGCGGGCCACGCCCCCGCCCCGGCGCCGTCGGCGTGCTCGGCGATGATCGCGCCGAGCACGGTCCCGACCCGGCCCGCGGCCGGGATCGTCTCGGCGGGGGCCGCGTAGCCGGGCACCGGCGTGCCGTAGATCAGGCCGTACTCGGCCGGGTGCTCGTGGGCCCACGCCCGGACCGCGCGCCAGACCGCGACCCACTGCGCGCGGGGGGCGTCGGCGGGGTCGCGGGCGTCCTCGGCGCGCTCCCCCAGCGCGTCGTAGGCCTCGACGATCAGGCGGGTGAGCAGCTCGTCGCGGCTGGCCACGTAGCGGTAGACCGCGGACGACACCATCCCGACCTCGCGCGCCACCGAGCGCAGCGACAGGGCCGCCGCGCCGTGCTGGGCGAGCTGGCGGCGCGCCTCGTCGAGGATGGCGCGGGTGGTCTCGGCGCGGACCCGCGCCCGGGTCCCGGGGGGCATGGTGACCATCCTGCCACGAGAACGAGAGCAGTGCTCTTGACAAGCTCGTCCGACGAGAGAACAGTGCTCTTTATCGAGAGCAGCGCTCTCACGAGGAGGACCCCATGAGCACCCACTACCAGGCCCCCGGCCGCCTGACCCGCCGCCTGATGAACCCGCTGGTGGCCGGCCTGACCCGCCTCGGCCTGCCCCTCGCGGGGTCGGCCGTGCTCGGCGTCCGCGGCCGCAGCAGCGGCGAGGTCCGCACCACGCCGGTCAACCCGCTGACCCTCGACGGCCGCCGCTACCTCGTCGCCGCCCGCGGCCACACCCAGTGGGTGCGCAACCTGCGCGTCGCCGGCGAGGCCTCGCTGACCGTCGGGCGGCGGACGCAGACGGTGCGGGCCACCGAGCTCGGTGACGCCGAGAAGGTGCCGGTGCTGCGCGCGTACCTGGAGGCGTGGGCGTGGGAGGTCGGCGCGTTCTTCGACGGCGTCGGCGCCGACGCGTCCGACGAGGAGATTGCGGCCATCGCCGACCGTCACCCCGTCTTCGCGATCACCCCCGACCGCGCGGACGGCTGATCACGGCCGGGCGGTAAAGTCCTCATGACCCGGCCCGGGGCGGCTGCCCCGGACGTCGCTCCTGGGACGAACGAAGGGCAGCCCGCTCCTCGCCGCGATCCGCGCCGGTGCTCCCGCCGCCCGCACGTCCCGCCCCCGGGTCGCGCGACCGGCCGTCCTCCGGAGGACCCGTGTCCGACACGTCAGCGAGCAGGCAGCCCGAGCGCCACGGCCCGGAGCAGGGCCGATGAAGGCCGGGCCCCGGACCGAGCCGACGCCGAACCGCGTGAGCGACGCCCGCGACACGGCGCAGCTCGCGCACCGGCAGGACCAGCACACCGCCGCGCGCGTCGTGGCCGCCCGTGCGACCGGCGTCGACGACTGCGTCGAGCTGCTCGGGATGCTCGGCCTCGCGCAGACCGTCGGGCTCCCGGTGATCGACCCGCCGCTCCGCCGCTGAGCGCGCGGTACCGGCGGGTAACCCGAGCGGGTCGTCCGGCCCTGCCGGGGTCCGGTCCCCTCGCTATCGTCGCGCCATGTCCGGTGATCGCGAGCACGAGCTGGTCCTGTTCGGCGCGACGAGCTTCGTCGGGGAGCTGACGGCGGCCTACCTCGCCCGCCACGCCCCGGCCGGCACGCGGATCGCGCTCGGCGGCCGCAGCCGGCAGCGCCTCGAGGCCGTGCGCGACCGGCTGCCGGCCCCGGGCAGCGACTGGCCGCTGGTCGTCGCCGACACCGGCGACGCGGACGCGCTGGCCGCGATGGCCGCGTCCACCGACGTCGTCGTCACCACCGTCGGGCCCTACGCGAAGTACGGGCTCCCGGTGGTCGAGGCGTGCGCCGCCGCCGGGACCCACTACGCCGACCTCACCGGCGAGGTCCAGTTCCACCGCGAGGCCATCGACCGCTGCGACGAGACCGCGCGCGCGACCGGTGCCCGCCTCGTGCACTCGTGCGGGTACGACTCCATCCCCTCCGACCTCGCGGTCCTGCTGCTGCACAGCCGCGTGCAGGCCGACGGCGAGGGCGAGCTCGCCGACGTCACGGCCGTCGCGCGCGTCCGGGGCGGCGTGTCGGGCGGCACGATCGACTCGATGCGCGGCCTGGCCGACGGCGCCCGGGCCGACCGCAAGATCTTCACGCTGATGCGCGATCCCTACGGGCTGAGCCCCGACCGCGACGCCGAGCCGGACACCCGCCAGCCCAGCGACAACCCCGCCCCGCACCGCGTCGACGGCCGCTGGGTCGCGCCGTTCGTCATGGCCTCGTACAACACCCGCATCGTCCGGCGCTCCAACGCCATCGCCGGCTACGCCTACGGCAAGGGGCTGCGCTACGGCGAGGTCATGGGCGTCGGCAGCGGGCCCGTCGGCGCCGTGGCCGCGGGCGCCGTCACGGCCGGGCTCGGCGGGATGCTCGCCGGGCTCTCGACGCCCGGCGTGCGCCAGCTGCTCGACCGCGTGCTGCCCAAGCCCGGTGAGGGCCCCAGCGAGAAGACCCGCGAGAACGGCTGGTTCCGCCACGACGTCGACGCGACGACCTCGACGGGCGCCCGCTACACGGCGCGCGTGTCCGGCTCGGGCGACCCGGGCTACGCGGCCACGGCCGTGATGCTGGGCGAGGCGGGCCTGTGCCTCGCGCTCGACGGCGACCGCCTCCCCGCCCGCACCGGCTCGCTGACCCCGGCGACGGCCATGGGCCCGGCGCTCATCGAGCGCCTGCGCACGGCCGGGCACGTCTACGACGTCGCCCGCGCCTGAACCGTCGGGAGGCCGGCCGGGGCGCCGTCGGTGATCAGCCGCTCGAGCGCGTCGGTGTCGAGGTGCCGCTCGACGAGGTCGCCGAGCAGGTCGAGCTGGGCCGCACGGACGGCGGCGTAGACCGTGTCGGGTGCCGGGGTGACGTCCCGCCCGGCCGCGGCCGCGACGCGCGCGAGCAACCGCCGGCGCAGGGCGTCGTTCTCGAGCAGCCCGTGGGCGTGCGTGCCCAGCACGTGGCCGGCGTCGACACCCTCGGGGGTGCCGTCGGCGAGCGTCACCAGCGGGTCGGCACCGCCGCCGCGGATCTCCCGCCCGTGGTGGATCTCGTAGAACGTCACGGGCTCGCCCAGGGCGGTACCCGCCGGCGTCCCGAGGTGCTTGGCGACGTCGAACGTCACCTCGACGTCGAGCAGCCCGAGGCCCTCGACGGTCCCGGGCGCGGCCTCGACGCCGTGCGGGTCGTGGATGCGCCGGCCGAGCATCTGGTAGCCGCCGCACACGCCGAGCACGGGACGTCCCGCGGCGGCGTGCGCCGTCACCGCGTCGGCGAGCCCGGTGGACCGGAGCCAGGCGAGGTCGGCGACCGTCGTCTTCGACCCGGGCAGCACGACGAGGTCGGCGTCGGCGAGGCGCGACGGCTCGGTGACCCAGCGGACCGCAACGCCGGGCTCGCAGCTCAGGGCGTCGACGTCGGTGCCGTTGGAGACCCGCGGCAGCCGCACCACCGCGACGCGGAGCCAGTCGCGGCCCACCGGCGGGGCGGGCCGTCCGACGACGCCGTCGGCGACGTGGCCGAGGGAGTCCTCGGCGTCGAGCCACAGCTCCGGGCTCCAGGGCAGGACGCCGAGCGTGGGGCGCCCGGTCAGCGCGCGGAGCTGGTCGAGGCCGGGGGCGAGCAGGGCCGGGTCGCCGCGGAACTTGTTGACCACCCAGCCCGCGACCAGCGCCTGGTCGGCGGGCTCGAGCACCGCGAGCGTGCCGAACAGGTGCGCGAGCACCCCGCCGCGGTCGATGTCACCGACGACGACCACGGGCAGGTCCGCGGCCCGGGCGAGGCCCATGTTGGCGATGTCGGTGGCCCGCAGGTTGATCTCCGCCGGGGAGCCCGCGCCCTCGCAGACGACGACGTCGTGGTCGCGGCGCAGGTCGGCGAGGGTCTCGGTGACCACCTCGAGCAGGGCGGCCTTGCGCTCGCGGTAGCTCGCGGCCGACACCGTCCCGTCGACGACGCCGCGCACGACCACCTGCGAGCTGCGGTCGCTGCCCGGCTTGAGCAGCACCGGGTTGAAGCGCACCGAGGGCGCCAGCCCGCACGCCGCCGCCTGCAGGGCCTGGGCGCGGCCGATCTCGCCGCCGTCGGCGCAGACGACGCTGTTGTTCGACATGTTCTGCGCCTTGAACGGGGCCACGTCGACCCCGCGGCGGTGCAGCCAGCGGCAGATGCCGGCGACGAGCACGCTCTTGCCGGCGTCCGAGGTCGTGCCGGCGACGAGGAGGCTGCCTCTCACCAGTCGGGGAGCCCGGCGAGCCCCGGCAGGCCGTCGAGCGAGTGCTGGTTCTTCTCGGCGCGGTAGCCGCGCAGCCACTCCGGGCTGCGGCGCTCGGCCCACGAGTCGAGCAGCTCGCGGTCGCTCTCCAGCGTCATGCGCGGGACGGCGTAGCCGCAGGCGTCGGCGACGCGGGTGACGTCGACGGTGATGACGCCGCGCGCCTCGGTGCGCCGCGACGCCAGCCCCATCGCGAACGGCTCCAGCGCGGCGTCGAACCCCGGCTCCCCGTGGGTCACGACGCGGCCCCGCCCGTGCAGGCGCACGACGTTGGGGGTGCCGTCGAACGAGCAGAACATGACGCAGATGCGGCCGTTCTCGCGCAGGTGGGCGGTGGTCTCGATGCCGCTCGCGGTCATGTCGACGTAGGCGAAGGTGTGGTCGTCCAGCACGGCGAAGGTGCCGCGCAAGCCCTTGGGCGAGACGTTGACCAGCCCGTCGCCGTCCAGCGGCGCCGTGCCGACGAAGAACACCGGCTGCCGCTCGATCCAGCGGGCCAGCCGGGGCTCGATGCGCTCGTAGACCTTGGCCACGCCCGCGAATCTCGCACGCCCGGGCCGGGGCGCGCACGTGATTCAGGCGACGCCGAGCTCGAGGTCGACGAGCACCCCGCGATCACGGGTGCGGACGTCGAGGGCGGTGTCGCCGTCGGCGGGGCGCCCGTCGTCGACGACCTTGGGGATCGCGGACAGGTCCCGGGCGGTGAGGGCGACGACCCGCTCGTCGCGCACGACCTCGGTGAGCAGCCGCAGGCGGTGGATGCGCCCGGTGGTCGGGTGGCCGTCGAGGGGGTCGACGACGAGGTCGCCGCGCAGCCGCACCGGGCCCTCGACGTGCCGCGGCGCGTCCCACACCGCGCGGAAGCCGTCGCCGACGAGGTCGGTGGGCCGACCGGGACCATGCGGTACCGCGCGGGCGTCGACGACGTCGGACCATCCGGCCGGGCGCGCCACATCGCTCGTGTCGTGCTCCACGAAGCGCAGCCGCCACGTGCGGATCTGGCGGATCGACGCCAGCGGGCAGGCGCGGGCCAGGATCACCGCGGCGGGCAGCAGGATCGGCAGCGAGCGCACCGGACCACGATGACCGAGGGCGATCAGCGGTGCTGGTTGGGGCGCCGCGCCAGCTCGGCGTAGTCGGGGCACTCGACGACCTCCACGCCGGCGGCCTCCAGCCGCGCCGCCCCCGACGGCGTCCCGACGAACAGCGGCGGCTCCCGCCACGCCATGACGACCCGGCCGATGCGGGCGTCGAGGATGTGCTGGGTGCACGTCACCGGCCGCGACGCACGCTGGCCGCAGGGCTCGAGCGACGTGTACATCGTGGCGCCGGGCAGGCGCGGGTCGTCGCGGTCGAGGTCGCGCAGGGCGACCTCCTCGGCGTGGTCGAGGACGTCGTCGCGGCGGCTGTGGCCGGTGGCGAGCACCGTGCCGTCGGCGGCCACGACCACGCAGCCGACCGAGAACGCCGACCGCGACGGCGGGCAGCGCTCGGCGAGCGAGCACGCCTCGGCGAGCCAGCGCGCGTCGGCGTCGCCGAAGCGGTAGCGCAGCAGCACGTCGGGGCCGACGGGGCGTGTCTCGACGAGGTGAGCGGTCGCGGGGGCTCCGGTGAACCGGGGGCCGTCGCCGACCAGGCGGGGGGCCACCGCGAGCTGGAGCTCGTCGACGAGGCCCGCGGCGAGGAACTCGCGGTGCACCGCGGCGCCGCCCTCGACCATGAGCCGCAGCACGCCGTGGCCGGCCAGCTCGCCGAGCACCTCCTCGGGTGCCCCGCCGAGGACGAGCGTGTCGGCGAGGTCGCGGCCGACCGTGAGCACCCGGGCGGCGGGGTCGAGCGCGCGCGAGGACAGCACCACCCGCAGCGGCGACGGCCCGAGCCCCTTGGCGACCCGCTCGGCCCGGCGGTCCGCGTCGCGCACGAGCAGGCGCGGGTCGTCGGCGCGCACCGTGCCGGCGCCGACGAGGATCGCGTCGACCCCGGCCCGCTCGGCGTCGACGCGGTCGAGGTCGGCCGGGCCCGAGAGCACGAGCCGCCGCGGGGAGGCGTCGTCGAGGAAGCCGTCGACCGACACCGCCGCCGAGGCGAGCACGTGCGGGCGCTTCATCGGCGTGTCGTCGGCGCGAGCATGTGGCGATCCTGGCCTGTGATGCCAGCAACGCCCCGTTGCTCGCGACCGGCGGGTCTCACGGCAGCGTCAGGATCTCGCTGCCGGTGTCGGTGACGAGGAGCGTGTGCTCGAACTGGGCGGTGTGCGACTTGTCCTTCGTCGTCACCGTCCAGCCGTCGTCCCAGCCGTCCCAGTCGATGCCGCCGCGGGTGATCATCGGCTCGATCGTGAACGTCATCCCGGGCTCGATGACCTCGTGGCGCGACGGGTCGTCGTAGTGCACGACCACGAGCCCGGAGTGGAACGTCGTGCCGATGCCGTGGCCGGTGAAGTCGCGGACCACGCCGTAGCCGAAGCGGTTCGCGTAGGACTCGATCACCCGGCCCACGACGTTGAGCTCGCGGCCCGGCTTGACGGCCCGGATCGCGCGCATCGTCGCCTCGTGGGTGCGCTCGACGAGCAGGCGGTCCTCCTCGTCGACGTCGCCCGCGAGGAAGGTGGCGTTGGTGTCGCCGTGCACGCCGTCGATGAACGCGGTGACGTCGATGTTCACGATGTCGCCGTCCTCGATCACCGTCGAGTCCGGGATGCCGTGGCAGATGACCTCGTTCAGCGACGTGCAGCAGGACTTGGGGAAGCCGCGGTAGCCCAGCGTCGACGGGTAGGCGCCGTGGTCGACGAGGAACTCGTGCACCACGCGGTCGATCTCGTCGGTGGTCACGCCGGGGGCGACGGCCTCGCCACCGGCCTGCAGCGCCTGCGCGGCGATGCGGCTCGCGACGCGCATCGCCTCGATGACCTCGGGCGTCTGCACCCACGGCTCCCGGCCCTCGTTCGCCACGGGCCGGCCGACGTACTCGGGACGGGGGATCTGGGGTGGGACCGGGCGCAGCGGCGTCTGCTGACCCGGTCGCAGCGGAGCGCGGACCGGCATGGGTCCCAGGGTAGGCGTCGGGACACGATCACGTCCGGGACCGGGCGCGGAGGTCAGGAGCGGCGGCGACCCACGAGACGGACGATCGCCCGCCAGCCCAGCACCAGGACACCGAGCGACACGGTGGCGACGATCGCGAACGACAGCGGCAGCCGGCCGGTGACCGCCGCCCGCAGCGGCAGGCCGACGAGCACCGCACCGCCCCACACGAACAGCCCGGCCCGCCAGGCGAGCGGGTCGCGCCACGTCCGGCCGGCCAGCGTGCCGACCGCGGCGCCGGCGACGAACGGGGCCGCCGTGAGCAGCGTGCCGGCGAGATCCTCGGCGTGGCTCGCACGGCCCAGCGCCGCGAACGCGAGGACGGCCACGGCGTCGACGGCGATCCAGGCCGCCCGCCGGCGCGTGGGGGCGAGCGTCGTCAAAACAACACCGTGGCGAACGACCCGACCTGCTCGAACCCGATGCGCTCGTAGGCGCGGCGGGCCGGGGTGTTGAACGCGTTGACGTAGAGGCTCGCGACGCGCCGGGCCCGCACGAGGTGGGCGACGACGGCGGCGGTGCCCGCCTGGCCGAGGCCGCGGCCACGCCACTCGGGGTGCACCCACACGCCCTGGATCTGGCCGACCCGCGCGGACAGCGCCCCGATCTCCGCCTTGAACACGACCTCGCCCTGCTCGAAGCGCACGAACGCCCGCCCGGCGCCGATGAGCTCCGCGACCCGCGCGCGGTAACCGGCGCCGCCGTCGCCGAGGCGCGGGTCGACCCCGACCTCCTCGAGGAACATCGCGATCGCGGCCGGCAGGTAGCGCTCGAGCTCGTCGGGCCGGGTCTGGCGGACGACCGGGTCGGGCGTCACCGACGGGTCGACCGCGGTGGCCATCAACGGCTGGTCGGGACGGACCTCCCGGGCCGCGTCCCAGTACTCCGCGAGCTCGTCCCACAGCGGCAGCACGAGCTCCCGGCGGCCGACGAGCGACGAGCACGACCGGCGCTGCCGGCGCGCCCGCTCCGCGAAGTGGCGCACCTCGGCGCGCTCGCCCCGCAGGGGCACGAGGTTGGCGCCGGAGAAGCACAGCCCGTCGAGACGACTGCCGACGCCCCAGAGCTCGCCGCCGAGACGCCAGGGCTCGACCCCGACCGTCTCGACCCGCGAGGCGACCATGCAGGTGGCGACGGGGTCGGCGTCGAGGGCGCTCCGCACCTTCGACCGGTCCCGGTCGTCGAGCAGCCGCGCACCGGCGGTACGGAGCACCCTCCTAGCGTGCCACGTCGTCGGGGCTCAGACGAGCGCGGGCCGCTCGTACGCGTGGCCGAGCACGTGGTGGTCCAGGAAGGCCCACACGGTCCGGTACCAGAGCTTCGCGTCGCCGGGCTTGAGCACCCAGTGGTTCTCGTCCGGGAAGTACAGGAACTGGCTGTCCACGCCGCTGCGCTGCAGGTCGTACCAGAGCCGCAGGCCCTCGGAGATCGGGACGCGGTAGTCCTTGTCGCCGTGGATCACGAGCATCGGCGTGCGGATCGCGTGCACGTGACGGTGCGGCGAGTGGGCGTCGTAGCGCTCCCGCTCGGTCAGCGGGTCGCCCCACTCGCGGCGCCAGTGGAACGACGCGTCGGTGGTGCCGACGAAACCGTCGAGGTGCCAGATGCTGGCGTGGGTGACGATCGCGGCGAAGCGGTCGGTGTGCCCGGCGACCCAGTTCGCCATGTAGCCGCCGAACGACCCGCCCATCGCCGCGGTGCGCGTCGCGTCGACGTCGGCGCGCGCCTCGGTCGCGTCGGTGATCGCCAGGAGGTCGGTGTAGGGCAGCTCGCCCCAGGCGCCGGTGGCCGGGTCGAGGAACTCCTGGCCGTAGCCGGTGGACAGCCGCGGGTCGGGCAGCAGGACCGCCCAGCCCCGCGCGGCCATGAGCCACGGGTTCCAGCGCCACGACCACGCGTTCCAGCTGCCGAGCGGGCCGCCGTGGATCCACAGCACGAGCGGGGCCGGTGAGCTCGCCGAGGCCCCGCCGGGCAGGACCAGCCACGCCCGCAGCGCGGTGCCGTCGGCTGCCGTCGCGTGGACCTCGGTCAGCGAGCCGGGCAGTGGGTCGAGGACCGTGACGCCGCGCAGCGCGGCGGGCTCCTGGTCGGCGGTGTCGGGGTCGAGGCGCACCGGCGTCGGCGGCGCGTCCACCGCGGAGCGCAGCGCGTAGAGGGCCGATCCGTCGGCGGCCGCGACGACGTCGGTGTAAGCGCCGCTGCGGGTCAGGCGGGTGACGGTGCCGTCGGCGATCGAGACGCGCAGCACGGGCCCGTGCCCGTCCTCGTCGACGACGACGTACGCGACGTCGCCGCCGGGCGCGCCCGTGACGCCGCGGACCTGCCAGGAGCCCTCGGGCAGAACGTCGCGCTCGGCGCCGTTCTCTGCGGGCGCGTCCGCCAGCGACCGCGCCCGCAGGGTGTGCGCCATCCCGCGACCCGGGCGGGGGTGGCGCTCGCGCACCCAGAGCAGCCAGCGCCCGTCCGGTGTGAACACCGGGGCCTCGTGGTCGGCACCGGGCTCGTCGCCGACGACGGTGACACCGTCGGGGCCGTGGAGCTCGAGCCGGCGCCGCCAGGACGCCGGGTCCGCCGGGTCGGGGACGTCGACGACGACGGCGACCGTGCGGCCGTCCGGGCTGATGGCGCTGCCGCCGAGGCGTTGCCCCGTGCCCGGCGCGACGTGCTCGGGCTCGCCGTAGCGGGCGTCGGGGTCGGCGGGGTCGGGCGGCGCGCAGCGTTGCAGGTGCGCGCGGCCTGGGCCGAGGTCGTGGTCCCAGAAGCGCACCGGGAACTCGGTGTGCAGCCGCGCCGACACGCCTGCCTTCTCGCGCGCCTCACGCTGCTCCTCGGCGTCACCGGCCACCGGCTTGGGGGTGACGAGGGCGAGCGTCCCGGCGTCGCGGGCGACGGCGAACCCGCTGACGCCACCCGGGCGCTCGGCGACCGGGCGCGCCTCGCCGCCGGCCGCCGACAGCACCCAGAGCGCGGCGCGGTCCTCCGTCGGCTTCTCGGCGGTGGTGTCGGGACGCCGCGACGTGAACAGCAGGTCGCCCGCCGGCGTGAACGCGGCCGACGACTCCCCCGCCGACGACCGCGTCAGGCGCCGCGGCGCCCGCTCGCCGCCGGGGTCGATCTCCCACAGCGAGGTGCCGTAGGACTTCCCGTCGGCGGAGAGCTCCGAGACGGTGGTGACGAGGCGCGTGCCGTCCGGGGACAGCGCGAGCCCGGCGCAGCGGCGGGTGGCGACGAAGGCGTCGAGGTCGTCGAACGTGCTCACCGCGTCATCCGACCACGAGCGCGCTCCCGGCGCCGGGGCAGCCACCGCCGCCCCGGTCAGGCCCCAATCATCGCCCGGGCGGCCCGGGTCGCGCGGGTCGGGGTGTCCTCGTCGGTGACGCGGTCGGCGGTGAGGAAGCCGTCGCGGTCGAGCGTCGCGTAGCCGTGAGCCAGCGCCACGAGCTGCTCGACGAGCCGCAGCGCCTCCGCCGGCGAGGTGCGCACCTCTCGCGCCAGGCCGATCAGCTCGTCCATCACCGCACGGCCGGCGCGGGCGAGGTCCTCGTCGTCGAGGCGGCGCAGCGCCGGGGTGAAGACGACGTCGAGGCCCACCCCGTGCGCGGTCACGAAACCGGCGTAGGCGCCGGTCGCGGCGGCGAGGCGCTCCGCGGGGTCGGGGCCCGCGTCCCGCGCCGCGGCCTGCAGCGCCGCCGCGAGCTCGGCGGCCGCCCGGGTGGCGATGGCCGCCAGCAGCCGGTCGCGGTCGCCGAAGTGCCGGTAGGGCGCGGCGGTGCTGACGCCCACGCGCCGCGCCAGCTCGGCGACCGAGAAGCCGGCCGGGCCGACCTCGCCGAGCAGCCCGAGCCCCGCCCCGACGAGCGCGGCCGGCAGGTCGCCGTGGTGGTAGCGCCCTCTCCCCGGCATGTGAGAACCCTAGTACATTGATGGATGTGACAGACCTCTTACACGACGGTGTGGCCGGCAAGGTCGTGGCGATCACGGGCGCGAGCAGCGGGATCGGCGCGGCCACCGCCCGGCTGCTCGCCGCGCGCGGGGCGCGGGTCGTCCTCGCCGCCCGACGCGACGAGCGCCTGGCCGAGGTGGCGGGCGGCGTCGACGGGGAGGTCGTCACGCGCGTCACCGACGTGCGGCGCCGCGCGGACCTCGCCGCGCTGGTCGACCTCGCCCGCGAGCGCTTCGGACGCCTCGATGTGCTGGTGGCCAGCGCGGGCGTCGCGCACGTGGCACCGGTCGACGACCTCGCCGTCGAGCACTGGGACGAGATGCTGGACGTCAACGTGCGCGGCGTGCTGCACGGGATCGCGGCGGCGCTGCCGGTGTTCCGGGCGCAGGGCAGCGGCCAGTTCGTCACCGTGGTGTCGACCGCCGGCCTGCGCGTCGTGCCCGGGCAGGCGGTCTACGCCGCGACCAAGAACGCCGTGCGCACGCTGTGCGAGGGCCTGCGCCAGGAGGCGGGGCCGGACCTGCGCGTCACCGCGGTCTCCCCCGGCGTCACGGACACCGAGTTCATCGTCGGTGCCGGCGAGCCCGACGTCGTCGCCCGCTACGCGGCGATGGCCATGCCCGCCGACGCCGTGGCGCGGGCGATCGCCTACGCGATCGAGCAGCCGCCGGGCGTCGACGTCAACGAGATCGTCGTGCGCCCGACGGCCCAGTCCTGAGCGTTGATCGAAGTCCCGTTACGGACGCTGAGCGTCAGCGACAGCACTTCGCTGACACTCAGCCGACCGTCACCGTCGGGGTGCCGCCGGCCTGGTTGCCGGCGAGCTCGTCGTCGCCGGCCTCCTCGGCGAGGCGCATGGCCTCCTCGATGAGGGTCTCCACGATCTGCGCCTCGGGCACGGTCTTGATGACCTCGCCCTTGACGAAGATCTGGCCCTTGCCGTTGCCCGACGCCACGCCCAGGTCGGCGTCGCGGGCCTCGCCGGGACCGTTGACGACGCAGCCCATGACGGCCACGCGCAGCGGCACCTCCATGCCCTCGAGGCCGGCGGTGACCTCGTCGGCGAGCTTGTAGACGTCCACCTGCGCGCGCCCGCAGGACGGGCAGGAGACGATCTCGAGCTTGCGCGGGCGGAGGTTCAGCGACTCGAGGATCGAGAGCCCGACGCGGACCTCCTCGATCGGCGGCGCCGAGAGCGAGACGCGGATGGTGTCGCCGATGCCGCGCGAGAGCAGGGCGCCGAACGCGGTGGCGCTCTTGATCGTGCCCTGGAACGTCGGCCCGGCCTCGGTGACGCCGAGGTGCAGCGGGTAGTCGCACTGCTCGGCGAGCAGCTCGTAGGCGCGCACCATCGTCACGGGGTCGTGGTGCTTCACCGAGATCTTGATGTCGTGGTAGTCGTGCTCGGCGAAGAGCGAGGCCTCCCACAGCGCCGACTCGACCAGCGCCTCCGGCGTCGCCCTGCCGTGCTTCGCCATGATCGACGGCTCGAGCGACCCGGCGTTGACGCCGATGCGGATCGGGATGCCCGCGTCCTTGGCGGCCTTGGCGATCTCGCCGACCTTGTCGTCGAACTTCTTGATGTTGCCCGGGTTCACGCGCACGGCGGCGCAGCCGGCGTCGATCGCGGCGAACACGTACTTGGGCTGGAAGTGGATGTCCGCGATCACGGGGATGTTGGACTTCTTCGCGATGGCCGGCAGGGCCTCGGCGTCGTCGGCGGAGGGCACGGCGACGCGCACGATGTCGCAGCCCGCGGCGGTGAGCTCGGCGATCTGCTGCAGCGTGGCGTTGACGTCGGCGGTCAGCGTCGTGGTCATCGACTGCACCGACACCGGGAAGTCGCTGCCCACACCGACCCCGCCGACGTGCAGCTGGCGCGTGCGGCGGCGCGGCGACAGCACCGGCGGCGCTTCGGGCAGACCCAGATCGACGGTCATCTCTCTCCTCGACGAGGGTGGATTCGTCTCCACCCAGTCTCCCCCAGAACCCGCGGGTCCGCCGGTGGCGCGGCTTACAGCGGGTTACAGGGGCAGGTCGATCGGGTTGACGATGTCCGCCACGATCACCAGCAGCCCGTAGGCCATGATCACCGCGGCGAAGCCGACGCCGATCGGCATGAGCCGCGCCAGGTCCACCGGGCCGGGGTCCGGACGGCCCCGCAGCCGCGCGATCCGCTTCTTGATCGCCTCCCACACCGCCGGCAGCACGTGCCCGCCGTCGAGCGGCAGGATCGGCAGCAGGTTCAGCAGGAAGAGCGACAGGTTCACCGCGGCCAGCAGGTTGAGGAAGATCGCCAGCTCCTCCAGCACGGCCTGGTGCTGCTCGAGCACCTGCCCGCCGAGCACCGAGACCCCGACGACGCTGACCGGCCCCTCGGCGTCGCGCTTCTCCCCGAGGAACACCGCCCCGAACAGGCCCGGGACCTTCTCCGGGAGGTGGGCGACGGCCTCGACCGTGCGCCCCAGCAGGACCCCACCGGCCCCGATCACGGCGCCGACGTCCTGGCGCACCAGCGGGCGGGCCGGCTCGATGCCGAGGAACGACGCCGTGACGTAGCGCGGCTCGTCGGCCGGGGCACCCTCCGGCGGCGGCGTGAGGTCGGGCACCTGGTTGTCGATGAGCGTCGGCGTCAGCGTGACCTGCTGCGGCCCGGCCGGCGTCTGGCGCTCGACGACGACCGAGACGGTGCCCCGGGCCGCGCGGATCGCGTCCACCAGCGGCGCCCACTCGGTGTACGGGCGGCCGTCGAAGCTGACGATCCGGTCGCCGGGCAGGAAGCCCGCCTGCGCGGCCGGGGTCGGCGGCGCGCCGGGCGGGCACTGCGTCGTCTGCGCCTGCGAGGCGGGGAGCACGCACTGGCTGACCGTCTGGACGACCGGCTGCGCGGTCGGCACCCCGATCGCCATCAGCGTCACCGCGAACAGCGCGATGGCCAGGATCAGGTTCATGAACGGGCCCGCGAGCATGACGACGATCCGCTGCCACGGCTTGCGGGTCCAGAACTGGCGGTCCTCGTCGCCGGGCTCGAAGTCGCGCACCGAGTCGGCGCGGACGTCGTCGATCATGCCTTGGAACGGTCCGGAGCGGCGGCTGCGCCCGATCCGCTCCCCCGGCGCCGGGGGCACCATCCCGATCATGCGGATGAAGCCGCCGAGCGGGATCGCCTTGAACCCGAACCGCGTCTCACCCCGCTTGACCGAGAGCACCGTCGGTCCGAAACCGACCATGAACTCCGGCACGCGGATGCCGAACATGCGGGCCGTCGAGTAGTGGCCCAGCTCGTGCCACGCGATGGAGAGCAACAGCCCGATCGCGAAGAGCACGATCCCGACAACGAGCATCACGGCGGGCCACGGTAGCCGCGGCCACGGTGTGCCCTGCGTGGGGTCCCGCCCGCCGCGCGTCCGGTCAGCCCGTCAGGAGCCCGCCCAGGGCGGCGACGTCGGGCAGGTCGAGGTGCGGCCGCAGGTGTTCCGGCCGGTCCGCGAACGCGTCCGGGCCCCCGATCCCGGTGCGCACGGCGACCGCGAACGCGCGCCCCTTGTGGGCCATCGGCACCTCCAGGCCGGGGTCGTCGCCGACCACGGCGAGGTCGGTGACCGGGAGCCCGAGGTGGCGGGCGCAGGCCCGCAGCGCCGGCAGGGACGGCTTGCCGACGACGGTCACGCGTGCGCGGGCGACGTCGCGCAGGACCGCGCTGATGACCCGCGAGCTGCCCAGCGTGCGTCCCTCCGCCGTGGCGAAGAACGGGGAGAGCGACGCGCTGTAGACCCGCGCGCCGTCGAGGGCCGCGAAGCACGCGGCCTCGAGCGCCTCGAACGTGAGCTCCTCGCGGTACCAGCCCGCCAGCACGGCGTCGGCGCTCGTGCCGCGCAGGGGCGGCACCGTCTCGATGCCCGCAGCCTCGAGCGGCTCGACGACGCCCTTGCCGCCCAGGACCATGACGCGGCGGTGCCCCCGGCGCGCGAGGAGCGCCGCGGCCGCGGTGGCCGGGGTCAGCACGACGTCGTCGGCGACCGGGAAGCCGGCGCGCTGCAGCGCGTGGGCGCACTCCGCGGGCGTCTTCACGGTGCCGTTGGTGAACACGCAGAACGGCGTGCCGCGCTCCCGCAGGGCCTCGACGAAGCCGACGGCGCCGGGCAGGGCCCGGATGCCGTGATTGTTGCGGTCCCCCAGGACGAGCGTGCCGTCCATGTCGAGCACGAAGCCGCGGACCGCGCGCAGCCTTTCGAGCACGGCCGCGGGGACGTCAGCCGGGACATCGCTGTCAGCCACGGCGCACCGACAGCCGCATCCCGGGCTTGGTGATCGCCAGGTCGTGCACGGCGGGGCGGCTGCCGAGCTCCCGGACCAGCGAGAGCACCCCGGTGAGCTCCGGGTTGTGGTGGCCGGCCGCCGGACCGGCCGCGACCATCGCGTCGACCTGCTCGGCGGGCATGTGCGCCCGCAGCAGCAGCTCCTCGTCGCTCATCGCCGTGCCGAACGTCCGGCGCAGCTCCGCCGGCGACGGGGGCGGCGGCTCGGCCGCCAGCTCGCGGGCCCGCGCCCGGCCCAGGACGCGGTCGAGCACCTCGGGCTCGATGGGGGCGCTCGGGCGCCCGAAGCTGCCCTGCGCGTAGCGGATGACCTGGTCGGGGACGGTGGCCCAGCGCTCGCCGACGAGGTTGAACAGCGCCTGGGAGACCACCATCTGCGGGAACGGGGTCACCATGATCGGGTGGCCGAGCTCGGCCCGGACCCGGCCGACCTCGGCGATGAGCTCGTCGAACCGGTCCGCCATGCCGATCTCGCGCAGCTGCCGGCGGGTCGTCGACATCACGCCGCCGGCGATCTGGTGGTGCAGGAACGCCGCGTCGAAGTCCTGCGGCCGGCCGGCGGGCAGCTCCTCGGCGGCCGCGAGCCGGTCGACGTAGGTGCACGCCAGGTCCAGCGCCCGGTCGTCGACGTCGACGGTGTGGCCCATCTCGCGCAGGTTGGCCACGGTGCGCCGGACCTCCGGCAGCGAGGAGCCGTTGCCGCCCGCGCCGCACCCGGTCTGCACCACCTCGACACCCAGGTCGGGCGCCATCGCGTAGGTCTGCGGGGAGAGCCCGATCGTGGCGTGCGAGTGCAGCTCGAGCGGGGTGCCGGCGAGCGCCGCGCGCACGGCCGGGAGCAGGGTGCGCGCTCGCTCGGCGGTGAGGATGCCGGCGGGGTCCTTGACGTACACGCGGTCGACGTCGGGACACGCGCGCATCTGGCCGGCGATGTCGGCGTAGAAGGCGTCGTCGTGGACCCCGCTGATCGTGTAGGTCAGCGCGCCGACGACCTCGTCGATCCCGGCCTTCTTCAGCCGCCGGGCGGTGGCCCGGGCGGCGTCCATGTCGTGCATCGGGTCCAGCACGACGACGCGGTCGATGCCGTTGGCGGCGAGCCGGTCGTACACCAGCTGCATCGTGTCCGGGTGGGAGTTCTGCCAGCTGATGAAGCGGAAGCCGGTGCCGATGAACTGCAGCTTCGTCCGCGGCATGAGCGCCCGGGTGCGCCGGAACAGCGCCCACGGGTCCTCGCGGAACGTCCGCACGAGCATGCCCATCGCGGTGCTGGAGCTGTAGTCGAGCGCACGGAAGCCGACGCGCTCGAGCAGCGGGGCCACGCCCAGCACGTGCGCGCTGCGCAGCCCCGCGGCACCCCAGAGGCTCTGGTTGCCGTCGCGCAGCGTGACGTCGACGAGCCCGACGTCGGCCATCAGCGCACCTCCGCCGGCTCGCGGTCGCGCCCGGCGAGGAACCGCTCGAAGAACGCGGTGTCGACGCCGCCGGCGACGAACTCGGGGTCGTCGAGCAGCGCCCGGTGCAGCGGCGCCGTCGTCACGACCCCCTCGATGCGCAGCAGGTCCAGCGCCGCGCGCATCCGCGCGAGGGCCTCGTCCCGGTCGGCGCCGTGCACCACCAGCTTGGCCAGCAGCGAGTCGTAGTGGGGCGGCACGACCGACCCGCCCTGCACGTGCGTGTCCACCCGGATGCCGTCGCCGATCGGGAGGACCACGCGCTCGATGCGCCCGGGCGCGGGACGGAAGTCGCGCGTCGCGTCCTCCGCGTTGATCCGGCACTCCAGCGCGTGCCCGGAGAGCACGACGCCGTCCTGGCGCAGCCGCAGCGGCAGCCCCTCGGCCACGGCCAGCTGCTCGGCGACGAGGTCGATCCCGGTGATCATCTCGGTGACCGGGTGCTCGACCTGGATCCGGGCGTTCATCTCCAGGAAGTAGGACGTCCCCCGCTCCGGGTCGTGGAGCAGCTCGACGGTGCCCAGCCCGCGGTAGCCCAGGTGCGTGGCCAGCGCGAGCGCGGACGCGGCCACGGCGGCGTGCACGGACGCGGGCAGCAGCGGCGCGGGGGCCTCCTCGACCAGCTTCTGGTAGCGCCGCTGCACCGAGCAGTCGCGGTCGCCGAGGGCGATCGCGGAGACGCCGTCGCCCAGGACCTGCACCTCGACGTGGCGCCCGCGGGCCACGTAGCGCTCCAGGTAGACGCGGGGGTCGCCGAACGCGGCCGCCGCCTCGGACACGGCGACGTCGAGGGCGGCCGGGAGCTCCTCGGCGGTGGGCACCAGCTTCATGCCGCGCCCGCCGCCCCCGCCGACGGCCTTGACCAGCAGCGGGTAGCCGACCTCGGCGGCCACCGCCCGCGCCGCCGGGAGGTCGGCGGCCTCGCCGCCGGGGACCACCGGCAGGCCGGCGTCGAGGGCGTGCCCGCGGGCGGTGAGCTTGTCCCCGACCGCGCGCAGCGACGCGACGCTCGGGCCGACGAACACCACCCCCGCCTCGGCGCACGCCTGCGCCAGTACCTGGTTCTCGGACAGGAAGCCGTAGCCCGGGTGCACCGCGTCCGCCCCGGTCGCCACCGCCGCCCCGACCACCGCCGCGGGGTCGAGGTACGACGCCGCGGCGGGCGCCGGCCCGAGGCGCACGACGCGGTCGGCCTGCCGCGCGGGCAGGCCGTCGAGGTCGGCGTCGGATGCGGCGAGCACCGACTCGATCCCGAGCCGGCGGCACGTGCGGATCACCCGCGAGGCGATCTCGCCCCGGTTCGCGACGAGCAGGCGGCGGATCCTCACGCCGGCCCCCCGGACGGCGCCACCACGAGCAGGACGGCGTCGGTCTCGGCGAAGGTGCCGTTGTCGGTGCGGAACTCGGTCACCGTCCCGGCCACCCCGGCGTGCACCGGGGTCATCATCTTCATGGTCTCGACGATGCCGACCACGGTGTCCTCGGCGACCTCGTCGCCCACCTCGACGAACGGCGGCTCCCCGGGCCGGGGCGCCCGGTAGAACGTGCCGAGCAGCGGCGGGTGCACCGCCACCGTGCCGGCGGGCACCTCGGCCGGGGCCCGCTCGGGGGCGGGCGCGGCCACCGGCTCGGCGTCGCGGTCGAGCACCGGACTGCGCAGCACCTGCTGCTCGACCGTCCAGCCGGCCGCGCCCTCCCGGCGGACCGTGAGCGTGAGGTCGGCGAGCTCGAGGTGGAGCTCGTCGAGGCCGCTGGAGTCCAGGGCGTGCAGGACGTCGCGCAGGTCGTCCGGGGTGAGGTCCACGGGCTCAGGCCTCCGTCCGGCGGGCGCCGCCGAGCGCGTGCAGGACGTGGTCGAAGGCGCGGGCCGCGGGCGCGGCCGTCGTCGGCGCGGCCGCGTCCTTCGCCGCCCACACGGTCTCCGGCCGGCTCTGGAGCAGCACGATCCCCTCGGCGTCGATCGCCCACTCGACGTCCTGCGCGCACCCGTGGTGGGCCTCGACGCGCCGCGCGAGCGCCACCAGCTCCCCGATCTCCTCGTCGGTGACCGCGGGGACGTCGCGCAGCTCGTCGGGGACGTCGCTCTCCACCACGCCCTCGCCCGCGGGGTCGGGCTCGTGGCGGCGCAGCTTGGTGGCGACGGTCCGGCGCGTGATCTCGCCCGTGACCTTGCTGGCGACGAACGAGTCCGGGGTGACGTCGCCGCCCACCACGGCCGAGCCCAGGCCCCAGCTCGCGTCGATGGCCACCACCGAGCGGTCGCCGGTGCGCGGGCTGCGGGTGAACATGACCCCGGAGCTGCGCGCGTCGACCATGCGCTGCACGACGACCGCCATCGCGAGGTCGGTCTCGGGGATGCCGCGGCGGAGCCGGTAGGTCACCGAGTCGACGCCGTAGAGGCTCGCCCAGCAGCGCCGCACGTCGCGCAGCACGGCGTCCTCGCCCCGCACCCGGAGGTAGGTGTCCTGGACGCCGGCGAAGCTGTCCGCCGCACCGTCCTCGCCGGTGGCGCTCGAGCGCACGGCGACCGGCGGGTCGGCCTCCGGCCTCGCGAGGCGGCGGTACGCACCGGTCACCGCCGCGACGACGTCCCCGGGCAGCGGCGCCGACTCCACCGCGGCCCGCAGGTCGGCGCAGGCGTCCCGCACGGCGTCGCCGTCGTCCGGGTCGAGCGCGGCCACCCGGGCGCCGAGGTCGAGCGCGGCCACCGCCGTCCGGAAGGCACCGGTGGCGACGACGAACCCCGGCGGCACCCGGATGCCGGCGCGCAGCAGCTCGCCGAGGCTCGCGCCCTTGCCGCCGGCGAGGGCGACGTCGTCGCGCCCGAGGTCGGCGAGGTCCACCACGAGGGGGGTCACGGACGGCCCGCTCACCGGAGCACGGTGACGAGGCCGCGGTCGCCGTCGACGCGGACGCGGTCGCCGGTGCGGATGGTGGCGGTGGCCTGGCCGGTGCCGACGACCGCGGGCATGCCGTACTCGCGCGCCACGATCGCGGCGTGGGACATCGTGCCGCCGATGTCGGACACCGCGGCGGCGATCTTGCCGAAGACCGGGCCCCAGCTGGGCGCGGTCACCGGGCAGACGAGGACCTCGCCCTCGCGGATCGCGCCGATGTCGTTGACGCTCATCAGCACGCGGGCGACGCCCTCGACGACGCCGGGCGACGCCGCGTAGCCGCGGACGGTGTCCTCGTCCTGGTCGTCCGCGCCGAGCCAGGTCGCGATCGTCTCGTCGGTGACGCCCCAGAGCATCTGGACGGCCGGGTCGTTCATCGCCTCGGGCACCGGGCCCAGGGCCGGCGGCGGGGACCACCCGGCCAGGGCCGCGACGATCTCCTTGCGGCGCGCCACGATCGGCCGCCAGTGCGCGGCGCCGTGCTCCGTCCCGCCCGAGGCCCAGGCGAGCTGCACGTCGGCCAGGGCGTCCTCGACCTCGAGGTGGCGCAGGTGGAAGACGTCGTCGGCGTCGGCGAGCACACCGCGGTCGGCCAGCAGCCGGCCGAAGGCGCGGATCTTCTGGAAGAAGCGGGTCGTGAACCAGTGCTCGCAGTAGAACTTGTGCGACTCGATGTAGGGGAACACCTGCCGGCACAGCCCGAGCATCTGGTCGAACGCGGCGCGCTCGTCGTCGGAGCCGAGCAGCGCTCGGTGCTCGTCGGCGATCCGCTCCCGCTCCTGCGCGAGACGCTCGGTCGGCCGCGTCAGGTCCGCGCCGGCCCGGATCTGCTCGACGTAGCGGGGCAGGGCGGCGAACGGCACCGTCAGGTCGTCGGCCCACGAGAGGTGGTGGTGGTAGAAGCCGTCACCGACCGAGACGTTGAACCACGGGTCCTTGGCCTCCTCGAGCGCGGCCAGCCAGCGCCGGCCCGCCTCCCCGCGCTCGCCCAGGCCGCCGAGCACCTTGTCGGGGTCGCTGCCCTCGACGAACAGGTCGGCGAGGTCGAGCTCGACGGCCAGCGCGGCGAGCTTCTTCAGCTCGTCGTCCGGCCAGTACATCGTGACGTCCATGCCCGCGACCATCCGGGCCACCGTCTGGTCGCCGATCTCGGGGAAGGCCGTCCGGCAGAAGTCGAAGAAGACCACGTAGGCGCCGTAGCCGAGCATGAGGAACTCGGTGTGGTGGTGCCACATCTTCGAGTACAGGTCGATGCAGCGGTGGAACTCCTCGCGCAGCAGGTGGTTGCTCGCGTAGCCCCGGGAGCCCGTCACCACCGACAGGTCGTCCAGCTCGCCGAGCACGGGCACCTCGACCCCCTCGATCTCGGCGATGAGCGCCTCGATGCGCCGCTGCCAGCCGTCGTAGAGCCGGTCCCAGTTCGCGTAGTAGTGGCCGGCGCGCTCCTGGAAGTCGGTCAGGCGGGCCTCGACCTGCGCGGGGTCGGTCACCGGGTTGGCGGTGATGTAGACCCGGCCGTTGACGATCCGGTACTCGATGCCCAGCGTCGTCGGGAAGCTGAACAGGCGGGCCGTGTTCGCCCCGATCGCGGTGTAGGGGATCTCCGAGGTCAGCCCGTCGAAGGCCGGGACCACCTCGGGGAAGTGCATCGAGTTGTAGAACCAGAAGCGCCCGTCGTCCTCGGGCCGGAAGCGCGAGAAGTACGGGTACATCTCCTCCCAGCCCTCGGCCCCCGGCACGGCCCCGATCGCGGACGGCAGCGGGAACGCCCGCTCGCCGGGTGTCTGGGGCATGGCGGCTCCTCCGCGGGGTGGTGACGGTGGTCGGACCGTCGCCCGGCCCCGGGCGTGACGCAACGCACGCCTTCCGTCGCACGGAAAGGGAGTCGGGACCTAGCATCGCGTCGTGCCGTCCGTGCCGTCAGTGCCCCCTGCGCGCCGACCGCCGATCCGGACCGCCCCCGGCCGCTCGGCCACGTCGCGGGCCCTGTCCGCGCTCGACGCGTTCGACGACGGCCACCGCACGCTGACGCTCTCCGCGATCGCCCGTCGCGCGGGGCTGCCCGTCGCCACGGCCCACCGCCTGGTCGGCGAGCTGTGCGGCGCGCGGCTGCTCCACCGCCGTCCCGACGGCCGCTACGAGGTGGGCGCGCGGGTCTGGCAGCTCGGGCTCCTGGCGCCGCCGACGTCGCTGCGCGAGGCCGCCCTGCCCCACCTCCAGGACCTCGTCATCACCACCGGCCGGACGGTGCACCTGGCCGTGCTCGAGGGGCCGCGCGCGCTCATCGTCGAGCGCCTGGCCAGCTCGCGGACGCAGTCCACCCGCCACAGCCCCGGCGGCTACCTGCCATTGCACTGCACGGCGGTGGGGAAGGTGCTGCTCGCGCACGCGCCGCCCGCGCTGTGCGCGGAGGCCCTGCGCGCGCCCGCCCGCTACACCGACTGGACGGTGACCGATCCCGCGGTGATCCGCCGCCAGCTCGCCGCCATCCGCGCGGCCGGCTTCGCGCAGACGAGCCAGGAGCACCGCCGGGGCACGTGGTCGGCGGCGATGCCGGTCACCGGGCCGTCCGGGGTCGTCGCCGCCCTCAGCGTCCTCGCCCCGCTCACCGCGCCGCGGCGCGCCGACGCGCTCTCGCCCCTGGCCGCGGCCGCGGCGGCGCTCAGCGCGACGGTCCTCGACCTGGACCTCGACGGGATGACGGGCGAGCCGGCGTCCTGACCGGCCGTCAGCCGACCGGCGCGCCGAGCAGATCCCCCGCCCGGCGCCGCGCCCACGCCTCGGCGGCGTGCACGTCCTCGACGTCGCGGGGGTCGGCCACCCACTCCCCCGCGCCTTCGAGGACGGCGGCGAGGGTCTCGTCGATGCCGGTCCAGGCGCAGCGCCCGGCGAGGAAGGCGGCGACGGCCTCCTCGTTGGCCGCGTTGAACACCGCCGGCAGGCACCCGCCCGCGCTGCCCGCGGCGCGGGCGAGGCCGAGCGCCGGGAAGGCGTCGGTGTCGACGGGCTCGAACGTCCAGCTCGTCGGGTCGGCGAACGTCTCGGGGCGGCTCGCGCCGGCCAGGCGGTCCGGCCAGCCGAGCGCGAGCCCGATCGGCAGGTGCATGTCGGGCGGGCTCGCCTGGGCGATCGTGGCGCCGTCGGCGAACGTCACCATCGAGTGGATCATCGACTGCGGGTGCACGACGACGTCGATGCGGTCGTAGGGCACGCCGAAGAGCAGGTGCGCCTCGATGAGCTCCAGGCCCTTGTTGACCAGCGTCGACGAGTTGAGGGTCACCACCGGCCCCATCGCCCACGTCGGGTGGGCGAGCGCCTCGGCGACGGTGACGCCCGCCAGGTCGGCGCGGGTACGGCCGCGGAACGGGCCGCCCGAGGCCGTCAGCACGAGCCGGGCGACCTCCTCGGGCCGTCCCCCGCGCAGGCACTGCGCGAGCGCGGAGTGCTCGGAGTCGACGGGGACGATCTGGCCCGGCGCGGCCGCGCGCAGCACCAGCGGCCCGCCCGCGACGAGCGACTCCTTGTTGGCCAGCGCCAGCGTCGATCCGGCGGCGAGCGCCGCCAGGGTGGGCGCCAGGCCCCGGGAGCCGTCCATGGCGTTGAGGACGACATCGGCGCCACTGCCCGCGAGCTCGGCCGCGGCGCCGGGCCCGGCGAGCACCTCGGCGCCGGTCCGCCCGCGCAGGTCCGCGGCGGCGGCGGGCTCGGCGACCGCGACGACGGGGACGCCGAACTCGGCGGCCTGCGCGGCGAGCAGGTCGGGACGCCCGCCGCCCGCGGCGAGGCCGGTCACGACGAACCGGTCGGGGTGGGCGCGGACGAGGTCGAGCGCCTGGGTGCCGATCGAGCCGGTCGAGCCGAGGAGGACGACCCTGCGCGGGCCCGGGGGTGTGCTCATCGCGTCTCATCATCACCGGCCGCCGCGGCGCGCGACAGGTGGGAGCGCGATAGGTTGGGCCGGCACTGCGACGACGATCCCCAGGAGCTCCTCGTGGCCTCGAACAGCCCGGCCCGCCAGCACCAGGGCGGCGGTGGCGTCGCCCACCGCGACGACGAAGCCGTCGTCGTCAACGGCGTCTCCTCCGACGACGAGCCGTCGGTGGAGTGGGGCTGGCACGGCCACTACCCGAAGGTGGCCCGGTTCGCGGGCTTCGTCGTGGCCGCGGTCCTGCTGATCATGCTGTGGGGCAACCACGTCGGCCGCCAGGAGGACGTCTGGCTGGTCGTGCTGGCCATCGGCTTCTTCGCGCTGTCGCTCGGCGCGATCATCCGCTCGCGGACGTCCTGGCGGCGGTGAGCGCCCCGCCCGCCCCGCCCGCCGACACCACCGAGCGACCGGGACGGCCGTCCGCGCTGCGGCACTGGCTCCTCGACGGCCTGACCGACCGCGGCTCGCAGTACTCCGGGCCCCACGCGCGCCCGCGCCCCGAGACCGAGGGCAAGCCGTGGTGGCGCGTCATGTGCCTCACCGGCGTCGACTACTTCTCGACGCTGGGCTACCAGCCCGCGGTGGCGGTCGTGGCCGCCGGGGTGATCTCACCGATCGCGACGCTGGTCCTCGTGGTGGTCACCCTGGCGGGCGCCCTGCCGATCTACCGCCGGGTGGCGCGCGAGAGCCCGCACGGCGAGGGCTCGGTGGCGATGCTCGAGCGGCTGCTGTCGTACTGGTGGGCGAAGCTGCTGGTGCTCGTCCTGCTCGGGTTCGCGGTCACCGACTTCCTCATCACGATCACCCTCTCCACGGCCGACGCGACGGCGCACATCGTCGAGAACCCGCTGATCGGCACCGCGCTGCACGGGTGGGAGGTCCCGCTGACGTGCGCGCTCATCGTCCTGCTCGGCGTCGTGTTCCTCATGGGGTTCGCCGAGGCCGTCGGCATCGCCGTGGTGGTCGTCGGGGTGTTCCTCGCGCTGAACCTGGTGGTGGTCGCCGGGTCGCTCTACCGCGTGTTCACCGAGCCGACGCGGATCGCGGACTGGAGCGAGGCGCTCACCACCCAGCACGGCAACCCGCTGGTCATCGTCGCGATCGCCCTGGTCGTCTTCCCCAAGCTCGCGCTCGGCCTGTCGGGCTTCGAGACCGGCGTGGCCGTCATGCCGCTGGTCCGCGGCGCCGAGGGCGACACGCACAAGGACCCGGCCGGGCGGATCGCCGGGGCGCGCAAGCTGCTCACCACCGCCGCGCTGATCATGAGCGTGTTCCTGGTGACCTCGAGCTTCGCCACCACGTTGCTCATCCCGCTCGACCAGTTCGGACCGGACGGGCAGGCGAACGGCCGCGCGCTCGCCTATCTGGCCCACGAGCAGTTCGGCCCGGTGCTCGGCACGGTGTACGACCTCTCGACGATCACCATTCTCTGGTTCGCCGGCGCGTCGGCCATGGCCGGGCTGCTCAACCTCGTGCCGCGCTACCTGCCCCGGTACGGCATGGCCCCGAACTGGGCGCGCGCCGTGCGGCCGATGGTGCTGGTGTTCACGGCGCTCGGCATCGTCATCACGATCGTCTTCGACGCCAGCGTCGACGCCCAGAGCGGCGCCTACGCCACCGGCGTGCTCGTGCTGATCACGTCGGCGGCGATCTCGGTGACGCTCTCGGCGCGCAAGAAGCAGCAGCGCCGGGCGACGATCGGTTTCGGGATCATCGCCGCCGTCTTCGTCTACACCACGATCGCCAACATGATCGAGCGCCCGGAGGGCCTCAAGATCGGTCTGCTGTTCGTGGCCCTGATCTTCGTCGTCTCCTTCGCGTCGCGGGCGCTGCGCAGCACGGAGCTGCGCATCAGCGCCGTGCACCTCGACAAGACCGCCCGGCGCATCGTCCGCGAGGCCCACCAGCAGGACCCGGAGGCCGCGATCCGGCTGGTGGCGAACGAGCCGGGCCGCCGCGACAAGAAGGAGTACGAGGAGAAGGAGCTCGAGGAGCGCCTCGACCACCACATCCCCTCGGGCGACGTCGTGGTCTTCGTCGAGATCACCGTGGACGACCCCTCGAACTTCGAGGAGGAGCTCTACGTCCTCGGCGAGGAGCGCCACGGCTACCGCATCCTGCGGGCCCGCAGCGCGACCGTCCCGAACGCCATCGCCGCGCTGCTGCTGCACCTGCGCGACGTCACCGGGCGCGTGCCGCACGTCTACTTCGAGTGGGACGAGGGCAGCCCGGCCACCAACATCGCCCGCTACCTGCTCTTCGGCGTCGGCGAGGTCGCGCCCGTGACCCGCGAGGTCCTGCGCGAGGCCGAGCCCGACCGCGACCGCCGCCCCGCGGTCCACGTGGGCTAGCTGCTCGCGCCAAGGAGTGCGGTAGTCAGCGCTCCTCCGTCGCGCTGCCTACCGACCTCCGGCGCGTCCTGTGGTCACCTCCACGGCTAGACCGGGGAGGCCGGGATCGCGCTCTGGACCTCCTTGGCCGCCTTGCGCGCGGCGACCAGGACGGCGTCCCAGACCGGCGAGAACGGCGGGGCGTAGGAGAGGTCCATGAACGTCATCTCCTCCACCGTCATCGCGTTCCAGATCGCGGTGGCGAAGACGTCGATGCGCTTGCCCGAGCCCGCCCGCCCGACGATCTGCGCCCCGAGCAGGCGGCCGGTGCGCTGCTCGGCGAGCAGCTTGACCGTCATCATCTCCGCACCCGGCCAGTAGCCGGCCGTCGTCGTCGACTCGACGGTGGCGCAGACGTAGCCGAACCCGGCGGCGTCGGCCTCGGCCTGGGACAGGCCCGTGCGCCCGATCTCCAGGCTGCACACCTTGCTGATCGCCGTGCCGATCACGCCGGGGAACGCGCCGTAGCCGCCGGCGATGTTCGTGCCGATGATCCGGCCGTGCTTGTTGGCGTGCGTGCCGAGCGCGATGTGCACGTTCCGGCCGGACAGGCGGTGGTGGACCTCGACGCAGTCGCCGCCGGCCCAGACACCGGGCGCGACCTGCATGCGCACGTCGGTGACGATGCCGCCGGACGGCCCGGTGGGCAGCCCCGCGTCCGCGGCGAGCTGGGCGTTCGGCTTGACCCCCAAGCCCATGATCACGATATCGGCGGGGTACACCGTGTCCCCGGCCCGCACGGCCTTCACCCGGCCGTCCTCGCCGACGTCGAAGCCGTCGGCGGCGGTGCCGGTGACCACCGTCATCCCGATGTCCTCCATGGACTCGCGGATCAGCGCGCCCATGTCCGGGTCGACCTGCGTGAACGGCTCGGGGGCGTGCTCGATGACCGTCGTCTCCAGACCCCGCGCGACCATCGCCTCGGCCATCTCGACGCCGATGTAGCCCGCGCCGACGATGACGGCGCGGCGCCGGTCCCCCGCGGCGAGGTCCTTGACGATCTCCTCGCCCTGCTCGAGCGACTGCACCCCGAAGATGCCCTGCGCGTCCGCCCCGTCCAGCGGCGGCACGGTCGGCACGGCGCCGGTGGCGATGACCAGTTCGTCGTAGCCGAGCTCGTAGGTGTCCCCGTCGTCGACACCGCGGACGCTGACGGTCCGCTTCTCGGTGTCGATCGCGGTGGCCTCGGTGCGCATGCGCACGTCGATGCCGGCCTCGCGGTGCTGCTCGGGCGAGCGGGCGACCAGCTCGTCGCCGTCGGAGACGTGTCCGGAGATCCAGTAGGGGATCCCGCAGGCGGAGTACGACGTGTAGTGGCCCTTCTCGAGGACGACGACCTCGAGCTCGCCCTCCCCCGCGTGACGCAGGGCCGTCGACGCGGCGGACATCCCGGTGGCGTCACCGCCGAGGACGACGATCCGCTTGCTCATGGGGCTCCGTTTCCGTGCGAGGGGTCGACCGGCACCAGCGGTACGGTGCGCCCGTGGCCGACGCTGTCGAGATCGAGGTGGACGGCCGGACCGTGCGGCTGACCAACCCGGGCAGGGTGTACTTCTCGGCACGGGGAGAAACCAAACTCGACCTCGCCCACTACTACCTCGCGGTCTCCGACGGCATCGTCCGCGCGCTGCGCGACCGGCCCTGCATGATGCACCGCTTCCCCACCGGGGTCGACGGCGAGAAGGTGCACCAGAAGCGCCTGCCCAAGGGCGCGCCCGACTGGGTGCCGACGGTCCGCGTGCGCTTCCCCCGCTACAACCGCACCGCCGACGAGCTGTGCGTCGCGAGCCCCGCCGACGTGATCTGGGCGGTGCAGATGTCGACGGTGGAGTTCCATCCCTGGAACAGCCGCGCCGCCGACGTCGAGTCGCCCGACGAGTGGCGCATCGACCTCGACCCGATGCCCGGCGTCGAGTTCGGCACCGTGCGCCGGGTCGCCGCGGTGGCCCGCGAGGTCCTCGACGACCTCGGTGCCGTCGGCTACCCCAAGACCTCGGGCGGCAAGGGCCTGCACGTCTACGTGCGCATCCGCCCCGAGCACTCGTTCACCGAGGTGCGCCGCGCGGCGCTCGCGTTCGGCCGCGAGGTGGAGCGCCGGGCGCCCGACCTCGTCACCACCGCCTGGTGGCGCAAGGACCGCGCGCCGGGGACCGTCTTCCTCGACTGGAACCAGAACACCCGCGACCACACCATCGCCTCGGCCTACTCGGTGCGCGGCACCCCCGAGGCCCGGGTCTCCGCGCCGGTGGCGTGGGACGAGATCGACGACGTCGAGCCCGGCGACTTCACCATCGCGACGATGCCGGCCCGCTACGCCGAGCTCGGCGACCTGCACGCCGGCATCGACGAGGACGTCTTCGACCTGCGCGTCCTGCTCGAGTGGGCCGACCGCGACGACGGCGTGCCCGACGAGCCGCCCGAGGTCTAGACGCGGTCTAGAAGCGGGTGCCGTTCCACGGGACCGACGGGGGCGCGAGCAGCCGCGCGAGGCGGCCGGCCGCGCCGGCGGTGAGCTCGTCGAGCCGCCCGGTGCGGGCGAGGACGCGCGGGTCGACGCCGCCGAGGTAGAGCGAGCCGAGGGTGGCGGCGTCGCACGCGACGTCGGCCTCGGCGTCGGTGGGACCGGCCGCGGGTGCCACGGGGTCGGTGGTGTCGAGCGCCCAGGTGCCGGCGGCGTGCCCCGCCGGGTCGTGGACGCGCAGCACCAGGCGGTCGGCGACCGGGTAGCGCCGCGCGGCCAGGGCGGCCGGCACGTCGAGCAGCCGCAGCCACAGCATCTCCCGCGGCCCGTCGAAGCGGACCGCGCGCGGGTCGGTGAGCAGCCACGGCAGCGGCTCGTCGACCGACGCCTCGGACCAGGTCACCGTGCCCGCGAGATCCAGCGAGCACAGGTGGCGCCACAGCTCGCGGTACGACTCCGGGGTGGTGGCCTGCAGGTCGTGGACGGCGAGGGTCGCCGAGCCGGTGCTCCACCAGCCCTCGGCGACGCCGTAGACGACGTAGCCAGCGGGGCGGCCCGTGGCGTCGGACCACCCGACGGCGTAGCGCGGGGAGGAGTCGTACACGCCCCCCGAGATCAGCGTGGTCCAGGACGCCGCCGAGCGGTCCATCGCCCCGGGGTGGCGGCGGCGGGCCCGGTCCTGCAGGGGCGCGGCCGCGGCGGCGAAGCCGGCCGGGTCGAGGGTGCGCAGCCGGCCGGTCGGGCCGGGGTCGCGGAACACCGCGGCGCGGGTGTCGAGGCGCAGCGCGCGCGTCCACGTCGCGACACCGAAGCCGAAGCGCTCGTAGAGCGAGCCCTGGGTGGAGGTGAGCGCGGCGACGGGCGTGCCGGCGCGCGCGGCCTCGGCGAGGTCGTCGACGAGCACGGCGCGCAGCAGCCCGCGACGGCGGTGGGTGGCCCGCACGCCGATCGAGGTGACCGCGTCGGCGGCGACCTCCCCGCCCGGGACGCTCATCCGCGCGTCCCACGAGCGCAACGTCGCGACCGGCGCGGTGTCGCCGGGCTCGTAGACCCCGCGCAGCCGCTGCCCCGCCATCGTCGCGGCCTGCGTGGCGACGGACTCGGGCGTCGGCCGCGGGCCGAGGAACGCCGCGGCCATCGCGCGGATCCAGGTCGCGGTGTCCGCGTCCGGGGCGCCCTCGGTGCCGGACGGGACGAGGCGGTGGACCTGCCAGCCGCCCGCGGGGACCGTCACGGCCGGCTCACGGGCGGGCGGTGGCGGCCAGCTGCCCGCAGGCGGCGGCGATCTCGCGCCCGCGGGTGTCGCGGATGGTGCAGGCGACGCCGCCGTCGCGCACGCGCCGCACGAACTCGGCCTGCACCCCCGCCGGGCTCGCGTCCCACTTGCTGCCCGGCGTGGGGTTGAGCGGGATGAGGTTGACGTGCACCAGCCGGCCCAGGTGCTTCGACGCCAGCTTGGCCAGCAGGTCGGCGCGCCACGGCTGGTCGTTGACGTCGCGGATCAGCGCGTACTCGATCGAGACGCGGCGGCCGGTCACGTCGGCGTAGTGGCGGGCGGCGGCGAACACCTCGGCGACCGGCCAGCGCTGGTTGACCGGCACGAGACTGTCGCGCAGCTCGTCGTCCGGGGTGTGCAGCGACACCGCGAGCGTCACCTGGAGGCCCTCGTCGGCGAGGCGGTGGATCGCGGGCACGAGCCCGACCGTGGATACCGTCACCGACCGCTGGGACAGGCCCAGGCCCGCCGGCGGGGCGTCGCAGAGCCGGTGCACGGCGTCGACGACGCGGCGGTAGTTGGCCAGCGGCTCGCCCATGCCCATGAACACGACGTTCGAGAGGCGCCGCAGGTCCTCGCCGAGCCCGCCGTCGCGGACCACCGCGGCGGCCGACCGCACCTGCTCGACGATCTCGGCGGTCGAGAGGTTGCGCTCCAGCCCGTTCTGGCCGGTGGCGCAGAACGGGCAGGCCATGCCGCAGCCGGCCTGGCTGGAGATGCAGACGGTGGCGCGGTCGGGGTAGCCCATGAGGACGCTCTCGACCAGGGCGCCGTCGTTCGCCTTCCACAGCGTCTTGCGGGTGGCGCCGCCGTCGCAGTCGACCACCGACGTCGGCGTCAGCAGCTCGGGGAACAGCGCCGGGCCGACCGCCTCGCGCGCCGCCGCGGGCAGGTCGCTCATCGTGGCGGGGTCGCTCTCGAGGCGGGTGAAGTAGTGCCGCGAGAGCTGGTCGGCGCGGAACGCCGGCAGCCCGAGCTCGGCGACGGCCGCGCGGCGCGCGTCGGTGTCGAGGTCGGCGAGGTGGCGGGCCGGGCGCGTGCGGCGGGTGCCACGCGGGGACAGGGAGAGGACTGGGCCCGCCGCCTCGGCGGCGTCCACCACGGGCTCACTCATCGTGCGCGGTCCCGCAGCATCTCCACGAGGCCGACGCGGTCGGCGGCGGACAGCATCAGCAGCACCCCGGCGAGCAGCCCGAGCAGGCCCTGCGAGACGAACCCGCCGGCCGTGCCGGTGGTGATCAGGGCCGAGAGCACGCCCGCGACGGCGAGCACGATCCCCAGCCAGCGCGTCGGGCGCTGCCCGGTGGAGCGGCTGAGCAGCACGAACGCGCCGCCGGTGAGCAGCAGCGCGAGGCCGGGCAGGAACGCCGAGGCGCTGATGAGCCCCAGCACGATCGACGCGACGATCACGATCGCGATCACGCCGCCGCCGAGGCGCAGCACCTCCGCGGACCGGGAGGCGTCGAAGGGACGGGCGCCGCGACGGCGGTTCTCCACCCCGATGCCGATGGCGACCGCGATGCCGATCGCGAGGACCAGCGTGCCGGCACCGTCGGCGCCGAGGCCGAGGGTGCCGACCGCGAGCCAGACGAGCCCGGCGCCGAGCTCGACGAGCACGGGGTCGACGCGGACGGCCCGGCCGCGCGACGGCGGCGGCGAGCCGTGACCGCGTCCGGGATACCCGGACGGCGGGCGGGGAGGGGGGTACGCCGACACGACGTCCACGGTAACCCGCTCGGCACCCCGGACCCGCGCGCGGCCCTCAGCGTCCCGACCGTCGCCGGACCTCGGCGACGACGGCCGGCAGCACCTCGTGGACGTCGCCGATCACCGCCCAGGTCGCCCGGGTGACCATCGGTGCCTCGGGGTCGGTGTTCACCGCGAGGATCGCCCGCGCCCCCATGCAGCCCACCCAGTGCTGAGTGGCGCCGCTGATGCCGCACGCGACGTAGAGGTCGGGGCTGATCCGGGTGCCGGTGAGCCCGACCTGGTCGGCGTGCGGCCGCCACCCGTTGTTGGTGGCGACGCGCGAGCAGCCGACGACCCCGCCGAGCAGGCCGGCCAGCTCCTCGAGCACCGCGTAGCCCTCGGCGCTGCCCACGCCCCGGCCGCCCGCGACCACCACCGGGGCGGTGGCCAGGGTCGTCCCCGCCGCCCGGCCGCCACGCTCCACCAGGCGGGCCCGCGGCACGGCGGCGTCGAGCTCCGGGACGAGCACCTCGACCGTCACCTCCGCCGCAGCGGCCGTCTCGCCGGTCGAGTGGCCGCCCGGGCGCAGGGTCGCGAACCGGACCGGTGCCGTCAGCTCGGCGTCCTCGAGCAGGATGCCGCCGGAGCGTTCCCGGGTGACGACCCACGGCTCGTCCCGTCCCCGCGGCCCGGGCCGGATCGCCGTGCACGCCGTCGCGAGCGGTGCCCCCACCTCGGCGGCGGCCCACGCCATCGCCTCGGCGGCGTCCGCGTCGGCGTCGGCGGCGAGCACCGCGGCCGGGCGTCGCGCCGCGACGAGCTGGGCGAGGGCCTCGCCGACGACCGCCGGGGCCGGATCGTCGAGCAGCGGGTGCGCCAGGAGGTGCAGCCGGCCGACACCGCGCTTGGCCAGGTCGTCCGGGAGGTCCCCGGCCGCCCCGACCGCCACCGCCTCGACCGGGTCGCCGAGCTCGTCGGCCAGGCCCCGTGCGGCGGCGAGGAGCTCGGCGGAGGCGACCGAGAGCGCGCCGTCGCCGTCCCGCGTGATCACCGCGAGCACCATCAGCGCACCACCCCCGCGTCGACGAGGACGTCCACCACCGCGGGCGCCGCCGCGGCCCCCCGCCCGAGCACGACGGTCTCCGCGCGCGCCTCGGGCCGGTGGCGCAGCCGCCGGGTGCGCAGGTTCCCGGCCGGCGGGGCCGCGTCGAGCACCCGGACCGGCACCTTCTTCGCCCGCAGCCGGCCCTTGATCGTCGGGTAGCGCGGGAGGTTGAGGCCCTCGAGCACCGCGGCGACGGCCGGGAGCGGCGCCTCGTAGACCGCCACCCCGTCGCCGGCCTCGCGCCGCAGCGACACCGAGCCGTCGCCGGGCTCGATCCCCTTGACCCCGCCGACCACCGGCCGGCGCAGCGCGTGGGCGACCCGGACGCCGACCTGGGCGTGGCCGGCGTCGGCTGACGCCGCCCCGAACAGGACGAGGTCGTACGGCGGCAGCGCGCGCAGGGCGTCGGTGATCGCCGCGGCGACGGCCTCCGGGTCGCCGTCGGCGCCGGGAGCGTCCACGCGGACCGCGTGGTCGGCACCCATCGACACCGCGTAGCGCAGCTGCTCCTCGGTCTCCGGGCCGCCGACGGTCAGCACCCCCGCGGACCCGCCCGTCCGCGCGGCGAGGCGCGCCGCCTCCTCCACCGCGCACTCCTCGTGCGGGCCGAGGGTGAACCCGAGGTGGCGAGTGTCGATCGCCGTCGCGTCCGGCGTCAGCAGGATCTCCGCGCCCACCGCCGGGACGCGCTTGACGCAGACCAGGACGTCCATGCCGGCCTCACCCGCGCATCCGCGTGTCGTCGGGGTCGAACAGCGGCGTCCGTCCGGCGCGGGCGACCGTCACCGGGTGGCGCTCCCCCAGGTACTCGACGAGCAGCCCGGTGCCCTCGACCGCGTGGCCCGGCGGCAGGTAGGCCATCAGCAGGTACGTGCCCAGCGACGGCGCCGACCCCGCGCTGGTGACGTACGACGGGCGGCCGCGGCGGTCGGTGATCCGGGCACCGTCCGGCGTCAGGACCGGCTCCCCGCCCTGCGGGAACCGCGTCGACCCGTCGAGGCGCAGGGTGCACAGCAGCGCCTCGGGCTCGGCCTCGCGCGCCTTGGTGTAGGCGGCCTTGCCGACGAAGTCCGCCGTCTTCAGCCCGGGCAGCGCGAGCCCGGCCTCGACGGGCCCGTGCTCGGCGTCGAGCTCGTGGCCCATGAGCCGGTAGCCCTTCTCGATCCGCGCCGTGGTGCCGTAGACGCCGATGCCGGCCGGGATCAGCCCGTGCGGTGACCCGGCCTCGACGAGCGTGTCCCAGAGGCGCAGCCCGGACTCGGTCGGCGCGTGCAGCTCCCACCCGAGCTCGCCGACGTAGGACAGGCGCAGGGCGAGGACAGGGGTGGACCCGACCGTGATCCACCGGGCGGTGCCGAACGGGAACGCGGCGTCGGTGACGTCCTCCTCGGTGACCGCGGCGAGGACGTCGCGGGCCCGCGGGCCCCAGAGCCCGAGGGTGCAGACCGCGGAGGTCACGTCCTCGAACACGACCGAGCCGTCGCCGGGCAGGTGGCGCGTGAACCAGTGCAGGTCGCGGGCACCGTCCGCCCCGCCGGTGACCACGCGGAACTGCTGGTCGCCGAGGCGCACCACGGTGAGGTCGCTGCGGAACCCGCCGTCGGGCCCGAGCAGCGGCGTGTAGACCACCCGGCCGACCGGCCTGTCCATCTGCGCGACCGTGAGGTGCTGGAGGTACGCCAGAGCCCCGGGGCCGCGGACCGTGAACTGCGCGAAGGCGCTCAGGTCGATCATCGCGACGCCGCGGCGCATCGCCAGGTGCTCGGCGCTGGTGATCGGCGACCACCACCGCGCGTCCCACTCGTGCGGGCGGTCCTCGACGCCGAGCTCGGCCACCAGGGGCTCGTTGGCCCGGTACCACTGCGGGCGCTCCCAGCCCGCGACCTCGAAGAACTCCGCCCCCAACGCCTCTTGGCGGGGGAAGAAGGGCGAGCGCCGCGCCCCGCGGTCCGAGCCCCACTGCTCGCGCGGGTGCACGATCCCGTAGGTCTTGTTGAAGCCCTCGGCAGCGCGGGCGCGCACGTGCGCCCGGGTGCGCTCGTGCGGGGCGAACCGCGCGACGTCGGCGGCGCGCGGGTCGATCTCCGGCGACCCGCACGTCATCCACTCCGCGACGAGCCGCCCGACGCCCGGGCCCTCCTTGATCCACACCGCGGCCGCCGACCACAGGCCCCGCACCTCCGGGGTCTCCCCGAGCAGCGGGTGACCGTCGGGGGTCAGCGACAGCAGCCCGTTGATGGCGTGGCGGATGCCGGCGTCCGGGCGGTCGAGGATGCCGCCGAAGAGCTCGAGCGCGGCCTCCATCTGCGGGTCGAAGTCGTCGGGGGTGAAGGGCAGCTGGGTGGGCGAGAGCGCCGCGGCCGCGATCGACGGGATCTCGTCGGGGTCGCACAGGATCGGGCGGTGGGCGTAGGAGCCGATCTCCAGGTCGGGCCCGCTCTGCCGCTCGTACATCAGCGGGTCCATGTCCCGGACGATCGGGAACGCGATCTCCCGGCCCGTGGCGGCCAGCTCGTCGATCGGGCCGACGTCGATCATCTGGTGCACCGCGGGCGTCAGCGGGATCGTCGCCCCGGCCAGGGCGGCGATCCGCGGGCTCCACACGCCGCACGCGACGACGACGTGCTCGGTGTCGACGTCGCCGCGGTCGGTGCGGACGCGCCGCACCCGCCCACCGTCGGTGTCGATCCCGAGCACCTCGGTCAGCGCCGAGACCGTGAGCGCGCCGTCCGCGGTGGCCCGCTCGCGCATCAGCTCGCGGGCCCGCAGCGGGTCGACGACGGCCACCGACGGGGTCCAGAACCCCGCGAGCACCACCGACGGGTCGAGGAACGGGACCTCGTCGGCCACCTCGGCCGGGGTGATCAGCTCGGCGTCGATGCCCCAAGCCCGCGCCGACGACATCCGGCGGTGCAGCTCCCGGACCCGCTCCTCGGTGCGCGCGACCTCGATGCCGCCGCACGTCGTGATCGTGCCGAGCTCGGTGTACTGGCGCACCGAGTCGGCGGTGAGCAGCGTGATCTCGCGGGAGTGGTCCACCGGGAACACGAAGTTCGACGCGTGCCCGGTGGACCCGCCCGGGTCGGGCAGCGGCCCCTTGTCGACCAGCAGGACGTCCCGCCAGCCCAGCCGGGCGAGGTGGTGCACGACGGCGTTGCCGACGATCCCGGCCCCGATGACGACGACCTGGGCCCGGTCGGGGAGAGCGGTCACGGCTCCTCCTCAGGCCGCCGCGCGGCGGGCCTCCGCCAGCCACCGCACGGTCGGCTCGATCTGGTTGAACGTGAAGACGTGCAGTCCGGCGAGGTCGCTGCCGCCGGCCGCCAGGCCCCGGACGAGCCGGTCCGGGGTGTGGCGGCCGGGCCGCAGGAGGGAGGCGGCGGTCGACCGGTGCGAGCGGGCGAACCGCGCGGCGTCGGCCACCCCGATCCGCACGCTCACCCGCAGCAGCCGCGCCGCGTCGACGACGCCGGGGACGCCGGCGACCACGGGCAGGTCGATCCCCCGCCGCCGGGCCTCGGCGACGAACCCGCCGACGAGGTCCGCGTCGAAGCACAGCTGCGTCACGGTGTAGTCCGCGTGGAACTGCTTGACGCGCAGGTCGGCCCACAGCACGTCGTCGGTGATGTGGTGGTGGCCGTCGGGGTAGCTCGGCACGCCCACCCGCGGCGGCCGGCCGAGGTCCTCCATCGCCCGCAGCAGGGCGAGGCCGTCGGCGTAGGGGCCGGCCGGCTCCCGGGCGTCCCCGCCCACGACGAACACGTCGCGGACCCCGGCCGCGGTGAGCCGGCCGAGGAGCTCGGCCAGCTCGGCGCGGTCGCGCAGGCCGCGCGCCGCCAGGTGGGGCACCGCGGCGAAGCCCCGGGCGGCGAGCTCCTCCGCCAGCTCCACCGTGGCCGCCACGCCCCGGCGCGGCGAGGCGGTCACGGCCACGGTGGCTCCCGCGGGGAGGTGCCCGACGCCGTCGGGCACGCCCGCGGTCGGCGCCACCTCGTAGCGCGGGTGCTCGAGGAGGGCCGCGAGGGCGCTGCGGCGGGCTCCGTCCACGGTCGGCTCAGCCCTTGGGCGTCTGCTTGCGCGGGTCGACGAACGGCTTCTCGACGACCACGCCGTCGCGCACCTCGTCCGGGGTGACGATCCGGAGCTCCGTCCCCACCGGCGTCGACGGTGTCGCCACCATCGCCAGGCCGATGTTGCGCTCGAGCCGCGGCGACCAGCAGGCGCTGGTCACGGAGCCGACGACGGACCCCGCCGCGTCGCGGACCGTGAACGGCTCGATCATCGAGCCGTCGTTGAACGTGCCCAGCCGCGGCCCGCCGATCTCGACGCCGACCATCGACCGCGAGAGACCCGCGGCCCTGGCGCGGATCAGTGCGTCCTTGCCGACGAAGTCGGCCTCCTGGTCGAGGTCGACCATCCACGTGTAGTCGTAGCCGACCTCGAGCGGGTTGGTGTCGAGCGTGATGTCGCAGCCGTACGCCAGCATCCCGCCCTCGATGCGCCGGATGTGGCACGGCCCGATCGGGCGCAGGTCGTACGGCCGGCCCGCCTCCCACACCCGGTCCCACAGCCGGCCGGCGTCCCGCGTGGCGTGGTGCAGGTAGATCTCGTAGCCGATCTCCGCGCTGTAGCCGGTGCGGCTGACCACGACCTCCATGCCGTCGATCACCGCGTGGCGCAGGTGGTAGTACGGCATCCCGGCCACGTCGGCGCCGAACAGGTCGGTGACGAGCGCCCCGGCCTTCGGCCCCTGCACCTGGACCGGCGCGACGTCGATCTCCCGGACCCGCACGTCCCACCCGCCGGCGTGCGCCAGCCCGGTGGCCCACAGCCCGACGTCGGAGTCGGCGAGCGAGAGCCAGAAGCGGTCGGGCTCGACCCGCAGCAGCACGGGGTCGTTGATGATCCCGCCGTCGGGCGCGGTGACGAACACGTACTTGCACTGCCCGACCGCGCACCTCGTCAGGTCGCGCGGCACCAGCGAGTTGGTGAACGCGAACGCGTCCGGTCCGCTGATCTCGATCTGGCGCTCCACCCCGACGTCCCAGAGGGTGACGCCCTCGAGCAGCGCCCAGTACTCGGCGAGCGGGTCGCCGTAGTGGCGCGGGTGGTACGTGTGGTTGTACACGCTGTACATCGCCACGCCGTGCGCCCGGGACTTCCAGAAGTACGGCGACTTGCGCAGGCGCGGGTAGAGCAGGATCCCGGGCGCGGCCACCGTCGACGACGGCTCCGGCACGAGATCCACCGCCGCCCTCGTGGGCAGGACGTCCGTCATCAGCACCTCACCTCATCGGGCGTCCGGCGGCCCCCGAGCCGGTGGCGGACGGTGGTTGCGAGGAGTGCAACCGGGTTTCGCTCGACGCAACCACGATGCGACCGTGACCGAGATCACGTCAAGGGCCGCGAGGAGACGGACTGATATATCCGTCGGTCCGCTCAGGGACGCAGGAGACCGACGGGCTCGCGACGTGTGTGCACGCGGTAGCCCACCGCGAGGGTGAGGCCGGGCGTGCCGTCGATCGCCCGCCGCGCGACGGCGGGCGTGAACTCGATGCGCAGGACGTCGCCGAGTGTCGTGCGGTCGGCGAACCGCCAGAGGGTGTCGACGCGGCGCAGCGCGAACCCCTGGTCGGCGAAGAAGCGTTCGGCGGCCGCCGGGTCGTAGCGCGGGGCGGACGCCCGCATCCAGGCGCCGTAGGAGTGGCGGGTGGCGTCGAGGTCGACGATCACCAGGACGCCGCCCGGGCGCAGCACCCGCGAGGCCTCGGCGAGCCCCGGCTCGCAGCCCGGGCCGAAGAAGTAGGCGGTGCGGGCGTGGACGACGTCGGCGCTGTCGTCGTCCAGCGGCAGGGCGGCGGCGCTGCCGGGCAGGACCCGGCAGTGCGCCAGGCCCGCGATCCGCACGCGGGCGCGCTCGACCAGCGGGCCGTGGGGCTCGACGCCGGTGACGGAGCGGGCGCGCTCGGCGAACCGCGGCAGGTGCCAGCCGTCGCCGCACCCGACGTCGACGACGTCGGCGCCGTCGTGGGGCGCCAGCTCGGCGACGGCGTCCCACAGGGCCCCGGTGGCGTCCTGGGCCTCGTTCTCCCGCTCGTAGACCTCGGGCCAGCGCCAGATGTTGGGGGACTCGATGACGTCCCCGCTCCTGTGGCGCGTCACCCGTGGATGGGCACGAGGAGGTAGAGCAGCAGCCAGGCGACCGGCGCCGAGGTGCACAGGGAGTCGAGGCGCTCCATCAGCCCGCCGTGCCCGGGCAGCACCGAGCCCATGTCCTTGATGCCGAGGTCACGCTTGACCAGCGACTCGACCAGGTCGCCCGTGACGGCCGTCCCCACCAGCAGCGGGCCCACGACGAGGCCCCACCACCAGTGGTCGCCGAGCAGGAAGGCGATCGAGAGGCAGGCCCCGGTCGACCCCAGGATGATCGAGCCCGCGAAGCCCTCCCAGGACTTCTTGGGGCTGACCTTCGGCGCCATCGGGTGCTTGCCGATCAGCGCCCCGAGGGCGTAGCCGCCGGTGTCCGAGCAGATCACGACGATGAGGAACGTCAGCACGCGCGCGGCGCCGTCGGGCGGGACGACGAGCATCGTGCCGAACGCCATGAACAGCGGGACCCAGCACAGCACGAGCATCGAGGCGCCGACGTCGCGCACGAACCCGCCCGCGCCCAGGCGCATCCGCCACAGGAAGCAGCCGATGACGGTCACCATCAGGCCGCCGAGGATGCCCTCGGTGCCGAACGGCCAGGCCAGCCAGATCATCGCCTGACCACCCACCAGCACCGGCACCCGCGAGAGCCGGATGCCGGCCGCGCGGTGGAGCGCGCCGAACAGCTCCCAGGTGCCGATCACCGCGCAGACGGCGACCACGCCGATCCACGCCTGCCGGACCGTGAGCAGCGAGACGAGGACGACCGCGCCCATCCCGAGGCCGACGCCGATCGCCAGCGGCAGGTTGCGCCCGGCGCGGGACTTCTTCTCCCCCGTGTCCCCACCCGGGTCGGCGGCCGTCGGGTCCGGAGCCGGCGCCGTGGGCGCGCCCGGGGCCGGCTTCGGGGGGTTCGACGCGGAGGACGTCATGGTGCGGTGACCTCAGACCTCGAGGAGCTCGGCTTCCTTGTGCTTCACGAGGTCGTCGACCTGGGCGACGTAGCGCGCCGTGACGCTCTCGAGCTCCTTCTCGGCGCGCCCGGTCTCGTCCTCGCCGGCCTCGCCGTCCTTGACGATCCGCTGCAGCTCCGACATCGCGGCGCGGCGCACGCTGCGGATCGACACCCGGGCGTCCTCGCCCTTGCCGCGCGCGACCTTGACCATCTCCTTGCGGCGCTCCTCGGAGAGCTGCGGGAACACCACGCGGATGATCTGGCCGTCGTTGCTGGGGTTGACGCCGAGGTCGGAGTCGCGGATCGCGCGCTCCATCGACTGCAGCTGGCTCGCGTCGTAGGGCTTGATGACGGCCATGCGGGCCTCGGGCACCTGCACGGCGGCGAGCTGGTTCAGCGGGGTCCAGGCGCCGTAGTACTCGACCTGGATGCGGTTGAACATCGCCGGGCTGGCCCGTCCCGTGCGCACGCCGCCGAGGTCCTCCTTGGCGACGCTGACGGCCTTCTCCATCTTCTCCTCGGCGTCGAGGAGCGTCTCGTCGATCATGGTCGCCTCTCCTCAGTGGCCGGACGGGGTCTGGACCAGCGTGCCGATCCTCTCACCGCGCACCGCGCGGGCGATGTTCCCCTCGACCAGCAGGTTGAACACCATGATCGGCATGTTGTTGTCCATGCAGAGGCTGAAGGCCGTGGCGTCGGCGACCTTCAGCCCCTTCTCGAGCACCTCGCGGTGGGTGATCTCGTGGTACATGGTCGCCGTGGGGTCGAGCTTGGGGTCGGCGGTGTAGACCCCGTCGACGCCCTTGGCCATCAGCACGACCTCGCACTCGATCTCCAGCGCGCGCTGGGCGGCCGTGGTGTCGGTGGAGAAGTAGGGCATGCCGACGCCCGCGCCGAAGATGACCACGCGGCCCTTCTCGAGGTGGCGCATGGCGCGGCGCGGGATGTAGGACTCGGCGACCTGGCCCATGGTGATCGCGGTCTGCACCCGGGTGTCGATGTGGTGCTCGCGCTCGAGGAAGTCCTGCAGGGCCAGGCAGTTCATGACCGTGCCGAGCATGCCCATGTAGTCCGCGCGCTGGCGCTGCATGCCGTAGCGGTGCAGTTCCTCGCCGCGGAAGAAGTTGCCGCCGCCGATGACGACGGCGATCTGCACGCCGGAGCGCACGACGTCGGCGATCTGGCGGGCGACCGTCTGGACGACCACGGGGTCGACGCCCACGCCGCCGCCGCCGAACATCTCGCCGCCCAGCTTGAGCAGGACGCGCTTGTGGTCGGAGCGTGCCTCGGGGCCGGCATCGGTCACGGTCTGGGGACTGGCCACGCTCTGTCGACCTCCTACGGGTTCACCGAGGACCTGCCGCTCGCCGGTGCCGGCACCGGGGGTCGTCCCCGGCGCCGGCACCCGGCGGGCCTCGTTACGGCTGGCCGACCTCGAAGCGCGCGAAGGAGCGCACCGAGACGCCGGCCTCGTCGAGCACCTTGCCGACCGTCTTCTTGTCGACCGACACCGAGTCCTGCTCGAGCAGCACGGTGTCCTTGTAGTAGCCGTTGAGCCGACCCTCGACGATCTTGTCGAGGATCTTCTCGGGCTTGCCCTCCTCGCGGGCGGTCGCCTCGGCGATGCGGCGCTCGTTGTCGACGACGTCGCTGGGCACCTCCTCGCGGGTGGTGTACAGCGGGCGGGCCGCCGCGACCTGCATGGCCGCGCCGCGGGCCGCCTCTTCCGCGCCGTCGCCGTCGCCGCTGTAGGCGACGACGACGCCGATGGCCGGCGGGAGGTCCGACGACCGGCGGTGCAGGTACGTCGCGGTCGGGCCCTCGAGGACCGCGACCCGGCGCAGCTCGAGCTTCTCGCCGATGCGCGCCGAGAGCTCCTGGACCTTGTCCTCGACCGTGCCCTCGCCGAGGCTCGCGGCCTTGAGCGACTCGAGGTCCGTGGCGCCGCTGGACAGCGCGACGCCGAGGATGTCGTCGGCGAGCTGGACGAAGTCCGCGTTCTTGGCCACGAAGTCGGTCTCGGAGTTGAGCTCGATCATCGCGCCGTCGCGGGCCGCGACCACGCCGTTGGCGGTGGTGCGCCCGGCCCGCTTGCCGACGTCCTTCGCACCCTTGATGCGCAGGGCCTCGACGGCCTTGTCCATGTCGCCCTCGTTCTGCTCGAGGGCCTTCTTGCAGTCCATCATCCCGGAACCGGTGAGGTCCCGGAGCTTCTTCACGTCCGCAGCGGTGTAGTTCGCCATCGTGAGGCTCTCGTCCGTCCTCGTCGTCGTGTCGGTGTGGCTCGCGGCTGCCGGTCGGCCGTCAGCCCGCCCCGCCCTGCGGCGTGGGGGCGCCGTTGTTCTGACCGGCCTCGGGCGCCGCGGCGATCGCGTTGTCGTCGGTCTCGGAGTTCGCGTCGACCGTGCCGCCGGTGCGCTCCGGGCGGCTGACCGGCGTCGTGTCGTCGCCGATCGCGTTGGTGGTCTCCTCGGCCGCCGGCGACGCGACCGGCGCGTCGCCGGGGGCGTCGACCGCGGAGCTGGTGCTGCCCTGCTCCAGGCCGGTCGGCGCGCTGGCGCCGTCACCGCCCTGAACCGTCGAGCTCTGCGCCATGAGCTCCTGCTCCCACTCGGCCAGCGGCTCGTCCTCGCCGCGCTCGCCGCCGCCGTCGCGCTGGCCGCGGGCCTGCAGGCCGTCGGCGCACGCCTGGGCGACCACGCGGGTCAGCAGGGCCGCGGAGCGGATCGCGTCGTCGTTGCCCGGGATCGGGTAGTCGACCTCGTCCGGGTCGCAGTTGGTGTCGAGGATGGCGACGACCGGGATGTTGAGCTTCCGGGCCTCACCGACCGCGATGTGCTCCTTCTTCGTGTCGACCACCCACACCGCGCTGGGCACGCGGCCCATGTCGCGGATACCGCCGAGCGTCTTCTCGAGCTTGTCGTGCTCGCGGGTGAGCATGAGGATCTCCTTCTTGGTGCGACCCTCGAAGCCCCCGCTCTGCTCCATGGCCTCCAGCTCCTTGAGACGCTGGAGACGCTTGTGCACGGTGGTGAAGTTGGTGAGCATGCCGCCCAGCCAGCGCTGGTTGACGAACGGCATGCCGACGCGGCGCGCCTGCTCGTCGATGGCCTCCTGGGCCTGCTTCTTCGTGCCGACGAAGAGCACCGTGCCGCCGTGGGCGACGGTCTGCTTGACGAACTCGTAGGCGCGATCGACGTAGGACAGCGTCTGCTGCAGGTCGATGATGTAGATGCCGTTGCGCTCGGTGAAGATGAAGCGGCGCATCTTGGGGTTCCAGCGGCGGGTCTGGTGACCGAAGTGGACACCGGAGTCCAGCAGCTGGCGCATCGTGACGACGGCCATGCGGTGGAACTACCTTCTCTCGGCGACCCGGCGCGTGACCGGGCCTGGCGGTTGTCGCGGCGGTCCCGGTCGGGCCGCCGCCCTGGTGCCCTCGGTGAACCTGGCCCGGAACCCGCCGCTCGGCGGGACCGCCCGGACCCGGCAGCGCCGCACGGTGGCGGCGCTTGGGAGGGCACGCGAAGTCGGCCCGTCGATCCCCCCGTGACGGGGAGACGACGAACCGCTGGTCACGAGTGTACTCGCGCGCCCTCGCGCCCCTCCCCGCGCCCCGACCTGCGCACGCGGGGGTGCGAGCAACGCGGCATTGCTGGCGTCGGGGGCCAGGATCGCCACATCCTCGCCGACGCGACACGCCGGGCGGGCCGCACCCCTCGCGATCACGGGCGCGTCGGGCACCTCCGCGCTCCTGATCACGATCCGCCGGTGGATCCGGGGCGGAGGGAGCCGTCGGCGCCCCGGCTGCGTCGAACCAGGTGTGACGCGATGCCTCCCCGCCGCTGTCCTGGCGCTCGTGCTGCTCGGGATCGCCGGCCCGCCGCCCGCTGCCGCCGCGCCCGCTCCCCCGCCGTTGGTGCCGGTGGGGGCCTTCGGGTGGCCGCTGGCCGGGGTCGACCCCGACGCCGCGCCGGCGCGGGCCGGCACACCGGGCTCGGTGACCCGGCTGTTCGACCCGCCGCCGCACTACTACGGCCGCGGGCACCGCGGCGCCGACCTCGCCGGGCGTCCCGGGCTCGCCGTGCTGGCCGCGGGCGACGGGACGGTGGTGTTCGCCGGGCCGATCGCCGGGCGGGGCGTGGTGTCGGTCGAGCACGGCGGCGGCCTGCGCACCACCTACGAGCCCCTCGCCGTCGCCGTGGTCGCGGGCACGCGGGTCCGCCGCGGCGACCCCGTCGGCACGCTGGAGCCCGGCCACCGCGGCTGCCCGGTCGCCGCGTGCCTGCACTGGGGGCTCCGCCGCCCCGCGAGCACGCCCGGGGCGGGCGCGCTGGACTACCTCGACCCGCTGCTGCTCCTGGGCCTCGGGCCGGTGCGACTGCTGCCGACCGACCCGTGACCGTCAGGCGTGCTGCAGCTCGGCCAGCCGGGCCCGCAGCCGCATCACGGCCCGGGTGTGCAGCTGGCAGACGCGCGACTCGGTCACCCCGAGCACCCGCCCGATCTCGGCGAGCGTGAGGTTCTCGAAGTAGTAGAGGCCGACGACCGTGCGGTCGCGCTCCGCGAGCTGGCCGACGGCCTCGGCGAGCAGGCGCCGCGTCTCGCGGTCCTCCATCGCCGCCAGCGGGTCCTCCGCGCCGGCGTCGGGCAGGGAGTCGGCCAGCGACGGCGCCGAGGCCCCGTCGCCCGATCCGCCACCGCGCCCCGCGGCCACGAGCTCGTCGAGCGCGGCCACGCTCGTCATGGCGATCTGACCGAACGTGGAGCGCAGGTCGTCGGTGGAGGTGTCGAGCTCCGCGGCGAGCTCGGAGTCGCTGACCGAGCGCTGCTCGCGGCCCTCGAGGCGCTCGATCGCGCGCTCGATCTCCCGTGCCCGCGACCGCACCGAGCGCGGCACCCAGTCCTGCGAGCGCAGCTCGTCGAGGATCGCGCCGCGGATGCGCTGCATCGCGTAGACCTCGAACTTGCGCCCACGGTCGGGCTCGAAGCGCTCGATGGCGTCGACGAGACCGAAGATGCCGCACTGGATGAGATCGGCCACGTCGACGTGGGACGGCAGGCCGGTGCCCACCCGGCCGGCGACGTACTTGACCAGCGGGGCGTAGTGCAGGACCAGGCGGTCCTTGCGGGACTTGCGCGGATCGTCGGCGTAGGCGGCCCACAGCTCGGCGATGCCGGCCTCGACCAGCGCCTCCTCGTCGACCGCGCCGGGCGGGGCCCCGCCGAGCGTGGCGGGACCGGCCTGGGGCCGGTCCTCGGTGTCCGGGACGGGCGCCGCGTCGGGCCGCGCGGGGCGCCGGCCCTCGGCGGGCGAGGGCACCGCCGCGAGGGCGGTCGCCCCGTGGGTGGCCCCGTGGGTGGCCCCGTGGGTGGCCCCGTGGGTGGCCGGGGTGCCGGGCTCCCGTCGCGCGGGGCGGCGGGGGCTGCGGGCGGCGGCGCCGGCGGCGCGCACGGCGGCCTCGGAGTCGATGCCGGGCAGCGCGGGCAGCGGACCGGTGGGAGGGGCGTCCGCGGCCACGGTGGCCGTGGACGTGCCCTCGCGCCCCGGCTCAGGCACGGGGGTGGGCGGTGTCATGGATGGCCCTCAGGCGCTCGGCGGACACGTGCGTGTAGAGCTGGGTGGTCGCCGGCGACGCATGCCCCAGCAGTTCCTGGACGCTCCTCAGATCCGCTCCCCCCTCGAGCAGGTGTGTGGCCGCCGAGTGCCGGAGGCCGTGCGGCGCGATGTCGGGTGCCCCCGGGACGGCGCCGGCGGCGTCGTGCACGACCGTGCGTGCGATCCGGGGGTCCAGGCGCCCGCCGCGGGCGCCCAACAGCAGGGCCGGTGGTGAGGCCGGGGTCGCGAGGGCCGGGCGGCCGTCGCGGCGCCAGGCGTCCAGCGCGGCCGCGGCCGGCGTCCCGTACACGACGGTGCGCTCCTTGCCGCCCTTGCCGAGCACCCGCAGGGTGCGGCGGCCGTCGTCGACGTCGTCCACGTCGAGCCCGCAGAGCTCGGACACCCGGACGCCGGTGGCGTAGAGCAGCTCGAGCAGCAGGTGGTCGCGCAGCGCCACCGGGTCGCCCTCCGCGGCGCCGGACGCCGCGGCCTGCAGCGCCGCGGCCGCCTGGTCGGCGCGCAGGACCTCGGGCACCCGGCGGTGCGCCCGCGGCGAGGCGAGCCGCGCGCCGGCGT
>NZ_BAABHO010000023.1:0-89219 GCF_039542135.1 Actinomycetospora chlora | reverse complement strand
CCGCCGGCTGGCCGGCGTACCCGCCCCCGCCGGGCCACCCGGCCTGGGCCCCGCCGCCCGCGCCCCCGCCCGCGCGCGCCCGCTGGGTGCTCCCGCTGGTCGGCGCGCTGGTCGCGGTCCTCGCGGTGCTCGTCGCCGTCCTGCTGGTCGCCCCCGGGGCGGCCCCCGCGCCCGCCCCGGCCACCGCCGCCCCGGCGACGACCCCGCCCGGCCCGCCCGCCGGCTCGTCCGCGGCCCCGCCGACGAGCACCGCGACGGGCGGGGTCACCGGTGTCCCGGTGTCGATGCGGGGCGACTGGCAGGGCACCGGGTCGGAGACCACCCGCGCCGAGGTGCGGGTCTCGCTGCGGGAGGGGGACGTCGGCGAGCGGGTGGCGACGATCGCCCTGCCCACCGAGGGCTGCTCGTTCGCGGGGGTGCTGACGGGGGTGGCCGGCCAGGTCGTCACGGTCGCCATGACCGCCGAGACCAACGCCGGCACGTGCGTGTCGTCGGGGACCGCGACGCTGACGCTGAGCGGCGCCACGCTCACCTACCGCTTCACCTACCCCTGCCCGCCCACGTGCGGCACCCCGGACAACGTCGCCCGCATGTCGCGCACCACCGGGTGACCGGCACAATCGACGTCGTGGTGCCCGAGCTCGCCGATCCGCCAGAGACCGTCGCCCCCCACCTCGCCGCGGCGCAGGACCTCGCGCGCGCCGCGGCGGTCGACATCGCCGACGGTGACGCCGGCCAGGTCGGCGACGTCGTCGCGGTGCGCCCGGAGGACGTGCCCGACGCCGCGACCGTCTACTTCGCCGCCGAGAAGCCCGGCTACCGGGGCTGGTACTGGGCGGTCACCGTCGCCGGACCGGACGGCGACGTCACGGTCAGCGAGGTCGTGCTGCTCCCGGGGCCGGACTCCGTGGTGGCGCCGGCGTGGGTGCCCTGGACGGAGCGGCTGCGCGCCGAGGACCTCGGCCCGGGCGACCTCCTGCCGGTCGAGGAGGACGACGAGCGCCTCGTCCCGGCCCACGCCGCCCTCGACCCCGACGAGGAGGAGGGCGCCGAGGCGGACGCGGCCGGTCCGGGCGTCCGCGAGGTCGGCGACGAGCTGGGCATGGGCCGCCCGCGCGTCATGAGCCGCGAGGGCCGCCTGGACGCGGCGGTGCGCTGGTCGGACGGCGACTTCGGGCCCGGCACCGAGATGGCCCGCGCCGCGTCGGCGCACTGCGGCACCTGCGGGTTCTACCTGCCGGTGGCGGGCTCGCTGCGGGCCGCGTTCGGGGTCTGCGGCAACGGCAACGTGCCCGCCGACGGGCACGTCGTGCACGCCGAGTACGGCTGCGGCGGGCACTCGGAGCTGCAGGTCGACAGCGGCTCGATCGTGGCCGTGGCGGACCTCGTCTACGACGACGGCGTCGAGATGGAGTCCGAGACCACCGCCGCACGCAGCTGAGACCCGTGGAGAGCGGGGACACGGCGTCCGTGACCCCGGACCCCTTCGGTACCGCCGCCCTGCGGCGTGCCGTCCTCGACGCCTGGGCCGCGTCGCCGGCCCGCTTCCGCGAGGACGCGAACGCCGAGGAGGACCTCCTGCGCGGGGGCTACCGCGACCGCTGGTTCGTCGAGCTCGCCCAGAACGCCGCGGACGCCGCCGAGCGCGCCGGGACCACGACGGTGCTGCGGGTCCGGGTCGTCGAGGGCGAGCTGCTCGTGGCCGGGGCCGGTGCGCCGCTGGACGCCGACGGCGTCGCCGCGCTGGCGTCGCTGCGCGCGTCGGCCAAGCGGGACGGCGGGGGCGTCGGACGCTTCGGGGTGGGGTTCGCCGCGGTCACCGCGATCAGCGACGCCCCGCGCGTGGTCACCCGCACCCCGGACGGCGCGACGGCCGGGGTGGCCTTCGACCGGGCGCGCACCGCCCGCGCGGTCGCCGAGGCCGTGGTGCACGCCGCGGCCGACGAGCTCGCCCGCCGGGACGGCGCCGCACCCGCGCTGCGGTTGGTGTGGGCGACCGCGCCCGGCGAGCTGGCCCCGCCGGCCGGCACCGACACCGAGGTCCGGCTCCCGCTGCGCCCCGGCACCGACCCGGCGGTCCTGCTCGCGCTCGCCGCCGCGCAGGCGCCCGACCTGCTGCTCGCGCTCCCGGCGCTGCGCGCGGTCGACCTGCCCGACGCCGAGGTGGCCCGCACCGAGGAGCCCGACGCGGTCGTCGTCGGTGAGCGGCGCTGGCACGTGGTGCACGCCGCGGGCACGGTGCCGCCCGCGCTGCTCGCCGACCTCGCCGTCGAGGACCGGGCCCGTCCCGGATGGCGGGCGACGTGGGCGGCGCCGGCGGACGCGCCGTTCGGGCCCGAGCGCCCCGACGTGCTGCACGCGCCGACCCCCACCGCCGAGCGCACCACCCTGCCCGCGCGGCTGCTCGCGACCGTCCCGCTCGACCCCGACCGCCGCCACGTCCGCGCCGGCGCCGTCACCGAGCACGTCCTCGCCGCCGCGGCCGCGCACTACCGGGCGCTGGTGGCCGCCCGGCTCGCCGACGAGCGCCCGGACCTCGTCCCGCGGCCCGCGCTGCCGGCCTCGGCGGTCGACGCGTCCCTGCGCGACGGCGTCCTCGCCGCGCTGCTCACCGCGGCCTGGCTGCCCGCCGTCGCCGGCGGCGACCTCGCGCCCGCGGCGGCGCGCGTCCTGGACCTCGACCCCCTGCTCGACGCCGTCGCCGACCTGCTCGACGCCGTCCTCCTGCTGCCGGTCGACCCGCGCCTCGCCGGGGGCCGGCGCGCCGCGGCGCTGGCCGGCGAGGGCGTCACCCGCGTCGGGCCGGCCGCCCTGGTGGACGCGCTGGCCGGGCTCGACCGGCCCGTGGCGTGGTGGGGTGCGCTGCTGGGCGGGCTCGCCACCGTGCCCGCGCTCGCGACGCCCGCCGCCCGCGAGGAGTTCGACGCGCTGGGGGTGCGCCTGGCCGACGGCCGCGTCGTCCACGGTATGCGCGGCGTGCTGCGGCCCGGCGTCCACGTGCCGCTGGCCGGGCGCCTCGCCGCGGCCGGCGTCCCCGGCCTGCGCGTGGCGGCGACCGGCCTCGACGACGATCCGGCCGCCCGCGACCTGCTCGTCGCGCTCGGCGCCCGCCCCGTCGACGGGCCCGCGCTGCTGGCCGACCCCGCGCTGCGCGAGGCCGTGGACCGCTCGGTCGACGAGGCCGAGGCCGGCGCAGACCCCGACGCGCTCGACGCGCTCGACGCGCTCGCCGCCCTCGTGCTGGACCTGGTCGCCCGTGGCGGCGAGGTCGACCGCGCGCTCGGGGCCCTGGCGCTGCGGGACGCCGGCGGCGGGTACCGGCGCGCCGACGAGCTGGTGCTGCCCGACGGCCTGCTGCGCGGGCTGGTCGACCCCGACGGCCCGCTCGGTGTGCTCGACCCGGCCGTCGCGGAGGCCCACCCGCGGCCCGCCCTCGTCGCGCTCGGCGTCCTCGACGGCTTCGCCGTCCTGCGCGACGACGCCCCCACCGGACCCGACCACGACCTCGACGACGAGGAGACGTGGTGGGCCGACGAGGTGGACGGTCTCGACGAGATCGGGGCACCGCTCGTCGCCGTCCGCGACCTCGAGCTCGTCGCGCCCGACCGCTGGGACGACGCCTGGCCGGTGCTCGCCGGCGACCGGGAGGTCCGCGAGGCGCTGGGCGCCCGGCCGGTCGGGGCCGACCACGAGGGCCCGCAGCCCTACACCGCCTGGTGGCTCGGGCGGCACGGCCGCCTGGCCGGGCGGGCGCCCACCGCCTGGCGCCTGCCGGGGGCGGGCGCCGTCGAGGGCCTCTACGACCCCGTCCCCGACGCCGTCGCCGCCCGCCTCGACCCGGCCTTCCTGGCGGCGATCGGGGTGCGCACGCGCCCGCGGGTGGGCGGTCCGGAGGACGCCGCGGACCTGCTCGACCGCCTCGCCGACCCCGGCCGCGTCGTGACCCCCGCGATCGCCGCCGGCGCGCACGCCGCGCTCGCGGACGCCGTCGCGGCCCGCCGCGTCACCGTGGCCGACGTCGACCCGCCCGACCGGGTCCGCACCGCCGACGGCCTCGTGCACGACGCCGACCCGGGCCGCGACGTCCCGCCCGCCGTGCTCGACCGCGCCCAGCTCGCGGCCGTCCTGCCGCCCGGCGTGCTGGTGCTGCCCGGCGCCGGCGACCCCGCGCTGCTCGCCGACCTGCTCGACCTGGCCCCCGCCTCGGAGCGCCTGCGCGTCACGGTCCGCGACGGCGGGCGCGCGGTGCCGTGGGCGGCGATCCCGGCCGTCGTCGCCTGGGCGGCGGCGCTGGGGCACCCGGTGCCCGACGGTGCGCTGGTGCTGCACGACCGGCTGCGCGTGCTCGTCGTCGACGACGAGCGCGGGGGCGCCCCGGTGGAGCACACGCCGTCGGCGTGGGTGGACGGCGACGGCGTCGTGCACACCGACGACCCGGTGCGCGGGCTCCTGGCCGCCCTCGCGGGCTGATCAGGGCTCCTGGCTGATCAGAGTTTCTGGCTGATCAGAGTTTCTGGGCGCCCTTGACGCCGCGGCGCAGGGCGCGCCGCTGGAGCGCGAGGACACCGAGCCCGATCGCGCCGAGCGCGACGCCGCAGAGCGCGGCGGCGAACCACACGTCCAGCGGCCGGACGCCGGTGGCGGCGAGCAGCCCCAGCACGACCGCCACCGCGAGCCACACGGCCGAGCCCGCCAGCACCATCGGCACGGGATCGGTCAGCCGCCGCGGCAGGGGCGGCGGCTCCGCGTGCAGGTCGAGGCGGGCCACGCCGGCACCCTACGTGCGCGGAAGATCACGCACATGAGGAGAGCGTGATCCGGCTAGCCTGCGCGCCGTGCTGCAGCGCTACTTCCGGCTCGACGAGCGCGGGACCACCGTCGGCCGCGAGGTCCGCGGGGGCGTCGTCACCTTCGTGACGATGGCCTACATCGTGGTCCTCAACCCCCTGATCCTCGGCAGCCTCGACCCGGCGTCCCCGTCGGCCAAGCGCGACGTCCTCGGCGCGACACTCACGGTGCCGCAGGTCGCGGCCGTGACCGCGCTGGTCGCCGGCGTCATGACGATCGTCTTCGGGCTGGTCGCGAACTTCCCGTTCGCGATGGCGACCGGCCTGGGGATCAACACCCTGGTCGCGGTGACGATCGCCCCGCAGGTCAGCTGGCCCGAGGCCATGGGCCTGGTGGTCGTCAACGGCATCATCATCGTGATCCTCGGTCTCACCGGGTTCCGGACGGCGGTGTTCAACGCCATCCCCGATCCCCTCAAGATCGCGATCGCGGCGGGGATCGGCGCGTTCATCGCCTTCATCGGCCTCGTCGACTCCGGGTTCGTCCGCCGCCTGCCCGACGCGGCGAACACCACGGTCCCGGTGGGTCTGGGCATCGAGGGCTCGATCGCGTCGTGGCCCACGGCCGTCTTCTGCGTCGGCCTGCTGCTCACCGGCGTGCTCGTCGCCCGCGGCGTGCGCGCCGGCATCCTGCTCGGCGTGCTGGGCACCACCGTCCTGGCGATCATCGTCGAGGCGATCGTGCAGGCCGGGCCGTCCAACGGCACCAACCCCAAGGGCTGGAACCTCGGCTACCCGGGCCTGCCGTCGTCGATCGTCTCGCTGCCCGACCTCTCGCTGGTCGGCGACGTCTCGTTCGGCGCCTTCGCGCGCCTGCCCGCGCTGGCGGTGACGCTGCTCGTCTTCACCCTCGTGCTCGCCAACTTCTTCGACGCGATGGGCACCATGACCGGCCTCGGCCGCCAGGCCGGCCTGCTCGACGAGAACGGGCAGCTGCCCCGGGTCGGGCGGGCGCTGGTCGTCGAGGGCGCCGGCGCGATCGCCGGCGGTGTGGCCTCCTCGAGCTCCAACACCGTGTTCGTCGAGTCGGCCTCGGGCATCGCCGAGGGCGCGCGCACGGGGCTCGCCAACATCATCACCGGCCTGCTGTTCCTGGCCGCGATGTTCTTCACCCCGCTCTACGAGATCGTCCCGGTCGAGGCGGCGGCGCCCGCCCTGGTCATCGTCGGCGCGCTGATGATCGGCGGCGTGCGCGACGTCGAGTGGTCGGACTTCTCGGTCGCCCTGCCGGTGTTCCTGACGATCGTCGTCATGCCGTTCACGTACTCGATCGCCAACGGCATCGGCGCCGGCTTCATCACGTGGGTGCTGCTGCGCACCGCGACCGGCCGCGCCCGCGAGATCCACCCGCTGATGTGGGTCGTCGCCGTCGCGTTCGTCCTCTACTTCGCGGTCACCCCGTTGCGGGTGCTGTTCGGGCTGTGAGCTACTCGGGGGCGTGATCGAGCCCTACCAGGTGGTCGGCCTCGTCCCGACCATGCGTGGCATCCGCCACCGCGACGAGATCAAGGTCAACCTCGAGCACCTCGAGCACCTGGCGAAGGCCGCGTCGTGGCTCTCGGCGATGGCGCTGCCGGTCCGGCTCATCACCATCCCCGAGGGCGCGCTGCAGGGCTTCAACGACGAGGTCCTCGACCACGACCACGAGTGGTTCGCCCGCGAGTGCGCCATCGACGTCCCCGGGCCGGAGACCGACGCGCTGGGCCGGCTGGCCGCGACCTACGACGCGTACGTGGTGGCGACGGCGAAGGCGCGCCACCCCGAGTTCCCGGGACGGTTCTTCAACATCGGGTTCGCGATCTCGCCGCAGCAGGAGATCGTGCTGACCCACTACAAGGTCGTCCCGCTGCAGCCGGTGGAGCACTCGGTGACACCGCACAACGTGTGGGACCGATGGGTCGAGCTCTACGGCGACGGCCTCGACGCGTTCTACCCGGTGGCCGACACCGAGATCGGCCGCCTCGGGATCATGATGGCCAACGAGGCGTCGTACCCCGAGAACGCGCGGGGCCTGGCGATGAACGGCTGCGAGGTCGCCTACCGCGGCCCCTACCCGCACCCGCACGCCGGCAACGGCTTCTACGAGATCCAGAACCGGGCCCGGGCGCTCGACAACAACATGTACGTCGTCGCCAACCAGGTCGGCACCTACTACCTGCACACCGACTCGGACGTCCCCATCGACACGTTCGGCTCGCCGAGCATGATCTGCGACTACCGCGGCCAGGTGGTCGGCGAGGTCGGCTATGCGGGGCACTCGACCTACCTGGCCGGCACGATCGACATCGGGGCGCTGCGCGACTTCCGGGCCCGCGCGCAGTTCGGCAACTGGCTCAAGGACCTCACCACCGAGCAGTACCGGGCGATCTACCGCGAGCCGATCTACCCGAAGAACCTCTACCTCGACCGCGCGCCCTACGACCACGCGGACTACCGGCGCGAGGTCACCGAGAAGCAGATCGAGCTGCTCCACGACCGCGACGTGTGGCGCCGGCCCTGAGTACGGTGTGACGCGGCCCGGTCACCGGTTGACAGGGTCGCCCGGTACCGGGAGCGTCGCCCGCAATGGGTTGGGCACTCCTGACGCGCCGTCGGCACGTCGACCACGGGAAGCTCGCGACGTCTCTCTGTCGCTGAGCCCGTTCGTCCTCTCCTGCCCGTTTCCCCCGCGCTCCCGCGCGTCCCCTCGACGAGGAGGCACCCCGCCGTGTCCGTCGGCACCCCCACCGCCCCGCTCCGCTTCGCCTACTGGGTCCCCAACGTCTCCGGCGGTCTCGTCACCAGCGGGATCGAGCAGCGCACCGACTGGAACTGGGACTACAACCGCGACACCGCGATCGCGGCCGAGAACGCCGGGTTCGAGTTCGCGCTCTCCCAGGTCCGGTACATGGCCAGCTACTCCGCGGAGTACCAGCACGAGTCGACCTCGCTGTCCCTCGCGATCATGATGGCCACCGAGCGCCTCAAGGTCATGGCCGCCGTGCACCCCGGCATGTGGCACCCGGGCGTCTTCGCCAACTTCGGTGCCACCGCCGACCACCTCACGAACGGTCGCTTCGCCACCAACGTCGTCTCCGGCTGGTTCAAGGGCGAGTTCACCGCCTTCGGTGAGCCGTGGCTCGAGCACGACGAGCGCTACCGGCGCACCGAGGAGTTCATCCGGTGCCTCAAGGGCATCTGGGAGGAGGACGACTTCACGTTCCGCGGCGACTTCTACCGGTTCCACGACTACACGCTGAAGCCCAAGCCGCTGAACACCCCGGAGCGCCCGCACCCGGAGATCTTCCAGGGCGGCAACTCGACGGCCGCGCGGAAGATGGCCGGGCGCGTCTCGGACTTCTACTTCTCCAACGGCAAGGACTTCGACGGCGTCGTCGAGCAGCTCCGCGACGTCAACGCCGAGGCCGCGGCGAACGACCGCACCGTGAACTTCGGGCTCAACGGGTTCATGATCGTCCGCGACTCCGAGAAGGAGGCCCGCGACACCCTGCGCGAGATCGTGGCGAAGGCCAACGTCGAGCAGGTGGAGGGCTTCCGCCAGGCCGTGCAGCAGGCCGGTGCCTCGGCGTCGGACGGCAAGGGCATGTGGGCGGAGTCGTCGTTCGAGGACCTCGTGCAGTACAACGACGGCTTCAAGACCCAGCTGATCGGCACCGCCGAGCAGGTCGCCGACCGCGTCATCGAGTACAAGAAGCTCGGCGTCGACCTCAACCTCCTGTGCTTCCTGCACGTGAAGGAGGAGATCGAGCAGTTCGGCGAGAAGGTGCTGCCGATCATCCGCGAGAAGGAGGCCGAGCTCCCCGACGCCGAGCCGGCCCCGGCGCTCGCCCAGGCCTGACCCCGGTCCCGTCCCCGAACACGGCGGTTACTGGCTGGTATCGCTCGCTCAGCGAGCGATACCAGCCAGTAGTGCTCACGAGGCTCGCTCGCGGACGGCGGCGCGGCCCAGGCGCACGGCGTAGACCACGGCGCTGAGCAGGAACAGCGCCGCGGTGATGAGCAACCAGCGCTCGACGAAGTCGACGGTCGGGGGCAGGTCCGAGGCGAAGTAGGCCACGAACGCCGCGTGCCCGGAGATCGTCGGCAGCCAGATGAGCCCGACCAGCGCCGACCCCATCACGGGCAGCCGGACGTGGTTGGTCGCCGCGACGCTCACCGCCCGCGCCGACACGCGCCGGCGCACCCAGCGCGTCAGCACGAGCGACCGGTCGGCCAGGGCGTAGAGCGGGTAGAGCACCAGGTCGTGGGCAATCACCGCCGCCACGAACCAGAGCAGGATCAGCGGTGCGCTCGGGTTCGGGTAGAGCTCGAGCACCACCGCCCCGACCAGCGCGAAGCACCCGAGCAGCGCGAGCAGGTGCATCGGGTTCTCGCCGTAGAACCGTCGGAACCAGGCCATCACGAGCTCCGGAAGTCGATCGTGCCCACCCACTTGGTGTTGTGCACCCCGGGCAGGGCCGGGACGATCACGCGCGCCGGGAACCCGTGGTCCAGCGAGAGGTCGGCCATGACCTCGGGGTCGTCGCCCACACGCAGGGCGAGCAGCGCGTCGTCGGCGAGCACCTGGTTGCCCTGCAGCGTGACCCGCGCGAACGGGCCGGCGCGCTCCAGTGACTGGACGAGGGCGTTCGCCGGCTCCGGCACCCCCGCCAGGGCCGCGAGGTCGCGCAGCCGCACGCCGCTCCACACCCGCGTCTCCGACCACCCCTCGACGCAGGCGATGGGCAGCGTCGCGGTGTGCTGGGGCAGGGCGGCGAGCGCCGCGCGGTCCAGTCGGACCTCGCCGGCCGGGCCGCCGCGCAGCACGAGTGCGTACCCGTCCCCGACGTTCGGCCCGATCCCCGCGGCGAAGGCGGTGCGGTTGACCTGGAAGTCATTGGGCCCGGTGCCGTAGGAGCGCCCGCGCGGCGAGAGCAGCGCGAGCGGGCGCAGCGGGTCGACCGTCGTCCCGACGGTCAGCACGGCCACGAGGGCGCTGCCGCCGGCGACCGTGCCGATCAGCCCGCGCCGGCTCATCGTCGGCGGGCTCGGCGCGGTGGCGACGAGGGTGTGCCCCGGCTCGTCGTCGGGCGGCTCGGGCACGGTCTCGGACACCGAGTCGTGCAGCCAGCGCCCGGGCGCGCCCGTGCGCAGCGCGCGCACCATCGTCGGCAGCTTGATCAGCACGTGGACGACGAACCCGGCGATGAACACCCACGCGCCCCAATAGTGCGCGGTGTAGAAGTCGAAGCCGAACGAGTAGTCGTACTGGATGTTCATGATGCCGGTGACCAGCTCGAACAGGATGCCGCCGACCAGGGCGAGCAGCGAGATCCGTTCGAGGAGCTGCGCGATCGAGCGCACCGGGGGCCAGGCGAAGAGCTTCGGGACCACCGACCACAGCTTGGCCAGCACCACCGGCACGAGCACCAGGCCCAGCCCGACGTGCAGGCCCTGCGTCAGGCGGTAGAGCCACGACGGCGAGGCCGGCCAGTCGAACGGCGGCAGCCGCAGGTAGCCGACGTCGCCGGGGATGGCCTGGCCGAACTGCGGGCCGTACGCGACGTAGGACAGCAGCCCCGTGATGATCACGATCGGCAGCCCGACGAGCAGCACCAGCCCGAACACCGACGTCAGCCAGCGGCCGCGCAGCGGGCTGCGCCACGTGCGCGGCGACAGCGGCGGCGGCACGGGGATCCGGCCCAGACCCCGCCACAGGGCCTGCGGGAACCCGTACTCGGGCTCGGGTGGCGGTGGCGCCGGGTCGGCCGGGCGCGCGGTCGTCATGGGCGGACCCTAGCGCGAACTGTACCTATCGGTACAATCGAGTACGTGGCGGCGGACGGGTGAGCACGACGGGGACGCGTCCGCCCACGGCGCGCGGGCGGCGCAGCCGGGACGCGATCGTCGACGCCGCGGCGGACCTCATGCACTCCCGCGGCATCGCGGCCACCGGGCTCGGCGACGTGCTGCGGGCGAGCGGCACGGGGAAGTCGCAGCTCTACCACTACTTCGAGGGCAAGTCCGACCTCGTGCTCGCGGTCATCGACCGCCAGCTCGAGCGGGTGCTCGCCGCCCAGCCCGGCCTGGCCGGCGGCGGTGATGTGCGGGCCTGGGCGGCCGCGCTCTACGAGCTCCACCGCGACGGCGGCGGCCCGTTCGCCTGCCCCCTCGGGGTCTTCAGCGGCCAGGTCGACGCGGAGCCGCGCTGGCGCGAGCACCAGGCGGCGGCCTTCGCGCGGTGGCAGGACCGCATCGCCGCCCTGCTCGTGGCGGGCCAGCGCGACGGCACGGTCGATGCGGGGCGCGACGCGGCCGAGATGGCCGTGGGCGTGCTCGCCGCCGTCCAGGGCGGTCTGATGCTCGCCCGGCTCCACCGCGACCTCCACGTCCTCGCCCTCGCCCTCGACGCCGCCGTCGACCACGTCCGGCCGCGGCCGGCGTGACCGGCGTGACCGGCGCCCCGGGCGGCGTCAGGTGGACGTCCGGGGGAGAACGGGTATCGGTTCGACGGACAACGATTCGACTCCCGACCAGCGCGAAGGAGCCCTGCGTGGCGGACAACACCTACAGCAAGACCGAGATCGTCGGCAGCTCGGCGGAGAGCGTCGACGAGGCGATCCGCGGCGCGATCCGCCGGGCGTCGAGCACCCTGCGCCAGGTCGAGTGGTTCGAGGTCACCGAGATCCGCGGTCACGTCCAGGACGGCGAGGTCGGCCACTTCCAGGTCACGCTCAAGATCGGCTTCGCCCTCGAGGACACCAAGTCCTGAGCGCCCCCGGTGTCAGCGAAGTGCCGTTGCGGACACTCAGCGTCCGTGACGGCACTTCGCTGATCCACCCGGTCCGAGGTACTTAGGTAAGCTCACGAGTGTGAGGGGACGACGGTGAGCGAGGTCGACACCGCCCCCTCGGCACGGTCCCGCGGACGTCTCGGCGGCACGTTCGCCGCGCTGCGGGTGCGCAACTACCGGCTGTTCGCCTCCGGCCAGGTCGTCTCCCTGGTGGGGACGTGGATGCAGCGCGTCGCCCAGGACTGGCTCGTCCTCGAGCTCTCCGGCGGCAGCCCCGTCGCGCTCGGCGTGGCCGCGGCCCTGCAGTTCGGCCCCACGCTGCTGCTCTCGCTGTGGGGCGGCGCCATCGCCGACCGCTACGACAAGCGCCGCCTGCTCATGGGCCTGCAGGTCGCCATGGGCGTGTGCGCGCTCGTGCTCGGGCTGCTCGACGTGTCGGGCGCGGTCACCCTCGCCCAGGTCTACGTGCTGTGCGTGCTGCTCGGCGTCTTCTCCGCACTCGACGGGCCCGTGCGCCAGTCCTTCGCCGGGGAGATGGTCGGGTCCGGCGCGCTGGCCAACGCCGTCGCCCTCAACTCGATGACGTTCAACACCGCCCGCGTGCTCGGCCCGGCGATCGCCGGCCTCGTCATCGCCGCGGTCGGCACCGGCTGGGTGTTCCTGCTCAACGCGATCACGTTCGCCGCCGTGCTGACCGGCCTGGCGATGATGCGCCAGGCCGAGATGTTCGTGCTCGACCGCGCCCCGCGGGAGCGCGGCGCGATCCGGGCCGGGCTGCGGGAGGTCCGTCGCCATCCGGACGTCGTGCTGCTGCTCGTGCTCGCCTTCTTCGTCTCGACGCTCGGCATCAACTTCTTCGTGACGCTCGCGATCATGGCCCGCAACGTGTTCGGCCGCGGCGCCGAGTCCTACGGCCTGCTGACCTCGGCGCTGGCCGTCGGCTGCCTGCTCGGGGCGTTCACCGCCGCGCGGCGGGTCGGCCGTCCGCGCCTGCGCACGGTGGTGGGCGCCGGCGTCGTCTTCGGGCTCTGCGAGGTCGCGGCCGGTCTGATGCCCACCTACGCCCTGGTCGCGCTGCTGCTGGTGCCCACCGGGGCCGCCCAGCTGCTGTTCACGAGCGCCGCCAACGCCGCGGTGCAGCTCGGGGTGGACGAGTCGGTGCGCGGCCGGGTGATGGGCCTGTGGATGCTCGTCATGCTCGGCGGCACGCCCGTGGGCGGCCCGGCGCTCGGCTGGCTCGCCGAGCAACTCGGCGGGCGCGCGCCGCTCTGGCTCGGCGGGGCGCTCTCGGCGCTGGCCGCCGTCGTGGCCGGCCTCTGGCTGCTGGCGCGGCGGCGACGTCCCGCGGCGTCACCCGCCTGACGCCTCCCGCCACGCCCGGGGCGGCACCCCGTGCTCGCGACGGAACCGCCGCACGAAGTAGCCCGGGTCCCGGTAGCCGACGCGCCCGGCCACGGCGGCGACCGTGAGGTCCGTGCCGGCGAGCAGGCGCCGCGCCTCGCGCATCCGTCGCTCGGTGAGCCACTGCCCGACCGTGCGCCCGGTCTCCCGCCCGACCAGCGTCGTCAGGTGCCCCGGGGTGAGCCCGACCTCGCGGGCGACGTCCTGCGGGGTGACCGGCTCGGCGAAGCGCCGCTCCAGCACCTCGAACACCGCCGCCAGGACCGGGCGGTCGGCCAGCGCGGTCGCGACGTCGACCTCCAGGCGGCCCAGCCGCACGAGCAGCAGCGTGAGGTGGGCGCGGACGGCCTCGGCGACGCCGTCGCGGCGCTCGTCGAGCTCGGTGGCGAGCGCCTCCAGCCCGGCCCGCCACGCCGCGCGCTCGTCCGGCGGCACCGTCAGGCGCTGCGCCCCGGCCTGGCCGCCCACGAACGGCGCCAGCAGGGGGTGCGCCCGCCACGACACGAGCGGCGCCGGGCCGGCCGGGTCGACCGCGTCCGCCGGGAAGAACACCGTCCACGCGAGGCCGTCCGCGGGCACCACCGTCTCCGACGGGGTGACGACGGCGCCGGGCGCGACGACCAGGACGTCGCCGGGCCCGAGCTCGATCTCCCGGTCGTCGACCCGCACCGGCCCGTGCCCGCGCTCGACGTGCAGCAGCACGAGGAAGTCGTGCGCGTGGGCGCCGGGGAGCGCCGGCCCGGGTCGGGGCGTGCCGCCGTCCCAGCGCTGCACCGTCACCGGCGGGGCGCCGGGGACGCGCGGGTAGCCCATGAGCGGCACCGAGGATCGTCCCGTCACGGCCGCACTCCGTCCCTTGTTCGCAGGTCACCCGCGTTCGAGGGTAGAGGTGCTCACCCGACGATCGTCCCCACCGACCAGGGAGGCCACCGTGTCCGAGACCGCGCCCGCCGGCGAGCGCCCGTTCCTGCCGGCGACGGGCCACGGGATGCCGACGTCGTTCTACGACGCCTACGCGCGGCTGCTGGGGGCGCGCCCGCTCCACTGGCAGCTCGTCGCGCAGGCCGGCGTCGCGCCCGGGCAGACCGTGCTCGAGGTCGGCGTCGGCACCGGTGAGGTGCTCCTGCTCGCCGCCCGCGTCGCGCCCGGCGCGACCTTCGTCGGCCTCGACCCCGACCCGTCGGTGCTCGAGCTGGCGGCGCGCAAGGCGGAGCGGCAGGGCGCGACGCTGCACCTCGAGCGCGGGTACGCCGACGCGCTGCCGCGGCCCGACGGCTCGGTGGACCGGGTGCTGTCGTCGTTCATGTTCCACCACCTGCCGCCGGACGAGCAGCACGCGATGCTCGCCGAGGCCCACCGCGTGCTGCGGCCCGGCGGGAGCCTCCACCTCGCCGATCCCGACGCCGCCGACCCCGGCATCGTCGGCCGGGTCGCGCGGCGCCACCGGGGCGGGCACGAGCACGGCCACGACCACGGGGCCGGGGCCGGGCACCCGGAACCGCACCTCGTCGACGCGGACCGCGTCGCGACGATGCTGCGCGACGCCGGGTTCACCGGCGTCGACGCCGTGGCCCGCCGGACCCGCGCCGTCGGGCGGGTGGTGTTCCACCGGGCGGAGCGCTAGACGTCGGGCCAGTCGTGCACGGGCTCGTTGGCCTCCATGCCCTCGAGGTAGCAGCGCATCATCTCGAGGATCGCGTGGGAGCGGTCCAGGCCGCGGGCCTCGGCGTCGGCGACGGCACGGACCTGCCAGGTCGCGCCCGTGCACCGGCGCACGCAGCGCCGCTCGATGATCGACAGGTAGCGGTCGATCGCCGGGCCGTCCACGCCCCACGCGGCCAGGCCCTCCTGGGCCAGCGGCAGCATGCGGCGCAGGGCGAGCTCGTCGGCGCGGACGGTGCCGACGCCGGGCCAGTAGAGGGCGGCCTCGATGCCGTGGCGGGCGCCGGCGGTGAAGTTGGCCTCGGCCGCGTCGAACGACATCAGCTGCCACGGCGGCCGGTCCGACTCGGCGAGCGCGCGGATGAGCCCGTAGAAGAACATCGCGTTGGCCACGGCGTCGACGGCGGTGGGGCCGGCGGGCAGCACGCGGTTCTCCAGGCGCAGGTGGGCGACGCCGTCGGCGACGTCGTACACCGGGCGGTTCCACCGCCACACCGTGCCGTTGTGCAGCCGCAGCTCCTGCAGGCTCGGGGCCCGGCCGGCGTCGAGCTCGGCGAACGGGTCCTCGTCCTCGGCCAGGGGGAGCAGCGCGCCGAAGTAGCGGACGTTCTCCTCGAACAGGTCGTAGGCCGACTGCGTCCACCGGTCGCCGAACCACACCCGCGGCCGGACGCCCTGGTTGCGCAGCTCGACCGGCCGCGTGTCGACGGCCTGGGTGAACAGCGGCACCCGGGTCTCGGCCCAGAGCCGCCGCCCGAGCAGGAACGGGGAGTTCGCCGCCAGCGCCACCTGCAGGCCCGCGACGGCCTGGGCGGCGTTCCAGTAGGCGGGGAACGTCTCCGGGGTGAGCTGGAGGTGCAGCTGCAGGGAGGTGCAGGCCGCCTCGGGGGCGATCGAGTCGACGTCGAGAACGAGGTGCTCGGCCGCGGCGCCGTCGAGCGGGCCGTGGCGCGACGCCGGCGGCTCGGTGATGTCGAGGCGGAACGGCTCGCCCCGCGCGGTGAGCATCTGCCGGTTGAGCAGGGCGTAGCGCGGGTCCTCGGTGAGCTGATCGGACGCGAGGTGCTCGGCGGCGAGGGTGGGCAGGATGCCGATCGTCACCGCGTGGGCGCCGACGGGCGCGGCGCAGTCGCCGGCGTTGGTGACCGCGTCGAGCATGTCCTGCTCGAGGTCGCGCGCGGTCGCGCCGGGCAGCAGGCGCGGCGGCAGGTTGATCTCGAGGTTCCAGCGGCCCAGCTCGGAGGTCAGGACGTCCGACGCCGACCGGTCGAGCACGGCGTGGTTGAGCATCGCCGGGCGCATCTCCTGGTCGACCAGCGCCAGCTCGAGCTCGACGCCTGTGCTCGGCTCCGCCCCCGCGAACCGGCCCTCGCTGATCATCCGCCCGAACGCCTCGAGGCACCGGTGGATGCGGTGGCGGTACCGGGCCTGGTCCGAGGCGGTGAAGAGGGTGGCGGTGAGGTGCTGGCCCATTACCCGCCCGGCTCCCGTCCACGATCCGACCTGTCACCGTGACGCTCATCGGCGCCGCGGACCCCACGCGAACCCCGACGACCGGTCACGCTGACACAGCCCGCGGGGACACGCCACCCACCGGCGCCGCCCGCCCGTGGAAAGCGTCCGTTCAGCGTAGAGCACCGGGAAGGTCGACCGCTGGGCGCCGGACGGTGACCTCTCACCCGCGTGATCCGCGCCTCACCGACCCCTCGTGATCGGCGGCTAACCGCTGCGCCCGAAGTCCTCCGGCGAGATGTTGTCCAGGAACGCGCGGAAGCGGTCCACCTCGTCGTCGTCGCTGCTCGCGGCACTGCCGCCGGCCGGGGTCTCCTCGGACTCGTCGTCCTCGACCACCACGCCGGCGTCGTCGAGGACGCCCTCGGTGGCGTGGATCGGCACGTCGGCGTGCAGCGCGATGGCGATCGAGTCGCTGGGCCGCGCGGAGACCCGCAGGCCCCCGTCGAAGACGAGGTCGGCGTAGAACGTGCCGCCCCGGACCTCGGTGATCTCGATCCGCTCGAGACGGCGGCCGAGCGCGGACACGACGTCGGAGATCAGCACGTGGGTCAGCGGGCGCTCGGGGAGCCGGCCCTGCTGTTCGAGGGCGATGGCCTCGGCCTCGGCCAGCCCGATCCAGATCTGCAGGCACCGCTTGCCGTCGGTCTCCTGCAGGAGGACCACCGGGTGCCGGCTCTCGCCACCGCCCGACGAGCCGCCCTGTTGCGTCGCGTCGTCCACGGCCAGCACGCCGACCACCCGCATCTCGCTCACGGCCCCAGCCTCCCACGTCCCCGGCCGCCGCCGGGGGGTTCCGTTCCGCTGCTCATCGCTCCGGCTCGCTCCGACGGGCTCCCGTCCGCGTCGGGCCCGGGTGCCCCGGGTCGCCCTCGCCATACCTCGCGTCGGCGGCCGCCGACCGCGTCGTCGGGGTCTGGGACGATACGCACGTGGCGCGTGTGGTGGAGGTCGACGACGCGGCGGACCCGCGGCTCGCCGACTTCCGCGACCTCGCGCGCGCCGACCGCCGGCCCGACCGCCCCGGGGGGCGCGGGCTCGTGCTGGCCGAGGGCACGGTCGTCGTGCGCCGCCTCCTCGCCTCGCCCTACCCGCCCCGGGCCCTGCTCGGGGTGGCCCGCCGGATCTCCGACCTCGCCGGGGACCTGCGCGGCCCCCACGTGCCCGCCGACGTGCCCGCCTACGTCACGGACGCGGACACGATGGCGCACGTCGTCGGATTCCACCTCAACCGCGGCGTCCTCGCCAGCGCGGACCGCGCCCCCGCCCCCGACCTGCCGGCGCTGCTCGCCACGGCGCGGCGGGTCGCGCTGCTCGAGGGCGTGAACGACCACGAGAACCTCGGGGCACTGTTCCGCAACGCCGCCGCGCTCGGGGTGGACGCCGTGCTCGTCGGCCCCGGCTGCGCCGACCCCCTCTACCGGCGCAGCGTGCGCGTCTCCATGGGGCACGTGCTGCGCGTCCCCTTCGTCGCGTGCGGGCTGGCCCCGGCCGTCGCGGCGCTGCGTGACGCCGGCTTCACGCTCGCGGCCCTGACCCCGGGCGGGGACCCCGCCGCGCTGCGGGCGGTGGCCGGCCGCGACCGGCTGGCGCTGCTGCTCGGGGCCGAGGGCCCGGGGCTCTCCGAGGAGGCCCTGGACCTCGCCGACGTCCGCGTGCGCATCCCCATGGCCGGCGACGTCGACTCCCTCAACGTCGCCACGGCCGCCGCCGTCGCCTTCCACGCCACCGGCGGCGGCTCGTGAGGGTGGTCGAGCTCCGCGCGGTGCGCGGCCGGCCCCTGGTCGCCGGGGTGCCGCTGTCCGCCCACGGGCCCGACGGGCGCACGTGGGGCCTGCCGCCCGACCTCGTGGAGGCCCTGCAGGAGTGGGCGCGGGTGGCGGCGTCGCTGCCGGCGCCGGTACCGGCCGGAGGTCCCGGCCCCGACGGGGAGGCCGCCGCGATCAGCCGCCGCGGCCGGCGTCTCGCCGCGCGGATGTCGGTGGAGCTCGCCGCCCCCGTCGACTACCTCGACCCCGTCACCGGGCACCGCGTCGCCCTGCGGGCGGTGACGCGGACCCCGCACCCGCCGCCGGTGCCGCCCCTGCGCCCCCGCGACACCGCGGCCGCCGCCGGTGGGAGCGCGCCGCCGGTGGAGCAGGGCGCGCTGACCCCCGAGGCGGTGGCCGCCGAGCCCACCCCGTGGGGCGTGGGCCTGGTGCTCACCGTGCTCGTCGCCGGCGTCGTGCTGCTGGCCAACCTCGCCCTCGCCGCCCCGCTGATCACCGGGCTGGGCGTCCTCGGGCTGCTCGTCGACGCCGCGGTCGTCGCCGGACTGGTGCCCGCGCTGTGGCTCAACCGCCGGGTGCCGACGTGGCGGTGGGCGGTCTACGGCACGTTCGCCGGCACCGGCGTCGCCCTGGTCTTCCTGGCCGTGGCGGCCTTCTGACCGGGCTCAGGTCCGCGGCGAGCGCGTGCCGAGCAGGACGTCCTCCCACGACGGGACGATCGGGTGCGACCGCTTGCCGCGACGCCCGGTCTCGGGGGTCTCGGCCGCCGCGGCGTCCGGGACCGGGGTCGTGACGGGCTCGGTCGCCGGCTCGGTCACCGGCGGGGTGTCCGGGGCGTCCTCCCGGCGGGCGGTGCGCGGGGCGGGCACGTGCTCGTCGGGCACCGCCGTACCGCGGGGCGGGCGGGTGCCGCGCCGGGCCGCGCCGCGCGCGGCCCGCCGCGTCCCCGAGGGGCCGGAGCTGGCGTGCCCGCTGCCGGTGTGGGCGCCGTGCGCCGTGGCGCGCCGGGCGGGAGCGGTGTCGCCGGAGACGGCCAGCGCGGGCGTCTCCTCGGCCGGCGCCTCGACGGGTGCGGACTGGGGCGCCGGGGTGGTCGGGGTGTCGACCCGCCGCGGGCCGCCGGCCACCGGGTCCTGCCCGAGCAGCTCGCGGGCCGGGTCGTCGCGCGGGTCGACGACGCCGCCGGAGGGCCCGGGGCGGAACGTCCAGCGGGCCACGTTGTCCGAGCGGCCCGCCTGCCACGAGAGCGTCACGACCCACTGGGCGTCCTCGGCCTTGTGGGCGTCCCAGCGGGCGTCGTCGAGGTCGCGGCCGCGGGCGAGGAACGTCGCGGAGACGATCTCGCCGAGCGTGCGGCCCTCGGTGCGCGTGGGGTCGGCGGGCAGCACGGGGTGCGCCCGCCGCGCGATCTCGGCGACCCGGGCGCGCTCGAGCAGGACGGGGTACGCGAAGCGCTCGACGTGCGCGACGCTCACCCCGCCGGCCGCGGCGACGTCGTCCACCGACTCGCCGGCGCGCACCCGCGCCTGGATGTCGCGCGGGCGCAGCGGGCTGGTGACCTCGATCTCCATCTGCCCGAGCCGGCGGACATCGCCCCGGGCCGCGGCCCGCAGGCGCTCGTCCCCGGTCACCACGAAGCGCTCGTGGCGGATCGGGTCCTCGAGGATCACGGTCTCGTGGTCGTCTCCCAGGCCGACGACGCGCAGCTGACGCATCAGGCCTCCCCGTCGGCTCGCGAACCCGGACCCCGGACGTCGGGTGGGGTGCGGTGCTCGCCCACCGACGCTAGGCGAGGGATCTCCTCGGACGAGGGAGGCGCGCCGCCCGTGCCACCTGTCTCTGTGGACGGTGAACACGGGCGGGACGCGTGGGGCGCCCGCATCTCCCCCGTTCGGACCAGTCAGCTGGTCACTGGTGCTCGACGACCCAGTCGATGCAGCGGGTCAGCGCGGTGACGTCGTCCGGCTCGACCGCGGGGAACATCCCGACGCGCAGCTGGTTGCGGCCGAGCTTGCGGTAGGGCTCGGTGTCCACGACGCCGTTGGCCCGCAGCGTCGACGCGATCGCGGCGGCGTCGACGTCGTCGGAGAAGTCGACGGTGCCCACGACCTGGCTGCGGTGGGCCGGGTCGGCGACGAACGGCGTCGCGAACGACGACTGCTCCGCCCACGTGTAGAGCCGGTCCGACGAGTCCTTCGTGCGCGCGGTGGTCCAGTCCAGGCCGCCGCCGGCGTTCATCCACTCGATCTGGTCGGCGAGCAGCAGGAGCGTCGCCACCGCCGGGGTGTTGTAGGTCTGGTCCTTGCGGGAGTTGTCCAGCGCCGTCGGCAGCGACAGGAACTCCGGGATCCAGCGCCCGCCCGGACGGTCGGTGTCGATCTGCTCGACGCGCTCCAGCGCGGCCGGCGACATGATCGCGATCCAGAGCCCGCCGTCGGAGGCGAAGCACTTCTGCGGCGCGAAGTAGTAGACGTCGGACTCGCTGATCTGCACGGGCAGGCCGCCGGCGCCGGAGGTGGCGTCGACGGCGACGAGCGCGTCGCCCGAGCCGCTGGGCCGCGTCACCGGGACGGCGACGCCCGTGGACGTCTCGTTGTGCGCCCAGCCGATGAGGTCGACGCTCGGGTCGGACGTCGGCTCGGGGGCGCTGCCCGGGTCGGCGGAGACGACGATGGGGTCGGCGAGGAACGGCGCGCCCTTGGTCACCGAGGCGAACTTCGAGGAGAACTCGCCGTAGGTCAGGTGCAGGCTGCGCTCGCGCACCAGTCCGGCGGCGGCGGCGTCCCAGAACGCGGTGGTGCCGCCGACACCGAGGACGACCTCGTAGCCGTCGGGCAGCGAGAACAGGTCCCGCAGCCCCGCGCGGATCCGGCCGACGATCGACTTGACCGGCTTCTGCCGGTGCGACGTCCCCATCACCTGCGCGCTCTCGGCGATGTGGGCGAGCTGCTCGGGGCGCACCTTCGAGGGCCCGCACCCGAACCGCCCGTCGCTGGGCAGGAGCTCGGCGGGAATCTGCAGCGTGTCGGTCGAGGTGGTCACGGCGGTCAGTGTCCCAGCGACCGTCCGCGGGTGCTGTCGCGTGGGCCACGTCCGGGGGTGCGGCCCCGGGCTCAGGCCGAGCGCGCCACCGTCCCGACGGCCCGGGGCTCCGGGCCGATGTACTGGGCCGACGGCCGTACGAGGCGCCCCGTGCGCCGCTGCTCGAGGACGTGCGCGGCCCAGCCGGCGGTCCGTGCGCAGGTGAACATCGCCGGCATCACGGCCGCCGGTACGCCCGCGAGGTCGAGCATCACCGCCGCCCAGAACTCGACGTTGGTCTCGATCGCGCGGTCGGGCCGGCGCTCGCGCAGCGCGGCCAGCGCCGCGGCCTCGAGCGCGGCGGCCGCCTCGTAGCGCGGCGCGCCCAGCTCCTGGGCGGTGCGGCGCAGCACGCGGGCGCGGGGGTCCTCGGCGCGGTAGACACGGTGGCCGAAGCCCATGAGGCGCTCGGAGCGGTCGAGGATGCCGGCGACGACGGCGTCGGCGTCGCCCGTCCGCTCGACCTCGGTGATCATCGGCAGCACGCGTGCCGGAGCACCGCCGTGCAGCGGGCCGGACATCGCGCCGACGGCCGCGGACAGCGCCGCGGCCGCGTCGGCGCCCGTCGAGGCGACCACGCGGGCGGTGAACGTGGAGGCGTTCATGCCGTGCTCGGCGGCCGAGACCCAGTAGGCGTCGAGCGCCCGGACGTGGGTGGGGTCGGCCTCGCCGCGCCAGCGGGTCAGGAACCGCTCGACGGGGTCGTCGATCGACGCGAGGTCGCTCTCGGGCACGGCCGGGAGCCCGTCGCCCCGTGCCGAGCGGGCGACCAGCGCGAGCGCGGCGGCCGCACTGCGCGCGAGGTCGTCGCGGGCGCGCTCGGGCGTGGCGTCGAGCAGCGGTGGCAGGGTCCAGCGGGCGCCGAGCAGGGCCAGCCCGGCCTGGGCGTCGACGCGCACGTCGCCGCTGAACGGCGGCTCGAGCCCGGCCTCCTCGCGCGGCAGCGGCCGGCCGAGGTCGCCGTCGACGAGCAGCCCGAACACGTCGCCGAACCCGACGCGGCCGGCCAGCTCGGTGATGTCGACCCCGCGGTAGCGCAGCGCGCCGCCGTCGCGGTCGGGCTCGGCGATCTCGGTGCGGAACGCGACGACGCCCTCGAGCCCGGGGGAGAACCCCGGGGGCGGCGGGGGAACGGCGGGAGCGGCAGTCGTCACGGGTCCTCCTCGCGTCGCGCGCGGGTCCCGGTCGGGCCCCGCTGCCCGAAGGGCCGTCGCACCGCCGGGTCCGGCGGATCGGACGTACCCAGCAGAACCGTGCTCCGCGGGCGCACCGACGGGCAACGACGGCGCTTGTGTCCCTGCTCACGTGGTGTGCGGGGCGCCGTCGCCTACGGTGCGCCGCGTGACGCAGCAACCGCACGCGGGCCTGTCGGGCATGCGCGAGGACTACCGGTCGGCGACGCTCGACGTCGCCGACGTCGCGCCCACCTGGCACGAGCAGCTGCTCGCCTGGATCGGGGCCGCCCGCGAGGCCGGGCTGCCCGACGCCAACGCGATGGTGCTGGCCACCGGCGACGAGGAGCACCGGCTCACGACGCGCACCGTGCTCGCCAAGGACGTCGACGCGCACGGGGTCACGTTCTTCACCAACTACACCTCGGAGAAGAGCCACCAGCTGCGCCAGACCCGCCAGGCCTCGGCGACGTTCCCGTGGATCGCGCTGCAGCGCCAGGCCACGGTGATCGGCACGGTCGAGCTGCTCTCGCGCGAGGAGACCGCGGCCTACTGGCGCACGCGTCCCCGCGGGTCCCAGCTCGGCGCGTGGGCGTCGCCGCAGTCGGCGGTCGTGCGCGACCGCGCCGCGCTCGACGAGCTGCTCGCGACCGTGACCGAGCGCTTCGCCGACGTCGAGGAGATCCCGGCGCCCGCGCACTGGGGCGGCTGGCGCCTGGCGCCGACCCACGTCGAGTTCTGGCAGGGCCGCACCGACCGGCTGCACGACCGGATCCGCTTCCGGCGCACCGAGACGGGGTGGGTCGTGGAGCGCCTCGCGCCGTAGGGGCGCACGATGGTCCCTCGTGGCGAGAGGACTATCGGGGCTCTTCGCGGACACGACGCCCCTGCGCACGCCCGCCTTCCGGCGGCTGTGGATCGCCGCGATCGTCACGGTCGTGGGCGCGCAGCTCACCGTCGTCGCCGTCCCGACCCAGCTCTACCAGCTGACCGGCTCGTCGGCGTGGGTCGGCCTGACCGGCCTGTTCGGCCTCGTCCCGCTGATCGTCTTCGGGCTGTGGGGCGGCGCGATCGCCGACGCCGTCGACCGGCGCTGGCTGCTGGTGATCACCGGCGCCGGGATCGCGGTGACGTCGGCGCTGCTGGGCCTGGCGGCGATCACCGGGCTCGGCAGCCCGTGGGAGGTCCTGACGATCTTCGCGATCCAGACGGCGTTCCTCGCGATCAACCAGCCGACCCGCTCCGCGGTCCTGCCCCGGATCCTGCCGAACGACCAGCTGCCCGCGGCCAACACGCTGCTCTTCACCGTCACCCAGCTCGGGTCGATCGCGGGCCCGCTGGCCGCCGGCGTGGCGCTGACCTTCACCTCGATCGGCACCCTCTACCTCGTCGACACCGTCTGCCTGGTCGCGTCGATCTGGGCGGCGTTCATGCTGCCGCGCCTGCCCGTCGGCTCCGGCGCGGGCGGGCTGCGCGGCGCGATCCGGGCGGTCCGCCGCCACGCCGGGTTCGCCGACGTCGTCGCGGGCTTCCGCTACGCCGCCATGAGCCAGGTGCTGCTGGTGTCGTTCCTCGTCGACATCGTGGCCATGGCGGTCGGGATGCCGCGGGCCGTGTTCCCCGAGGCGGCGGTGACCGTGTTCGGCGACCCGCCCGGCGGCGGCACGGCGCTGGGCTGGCTCTTCGCCTCGATCGCCATCGGCGCGACGCTCGGCGGCCTGTTCTCCGGGCGATTGCACGCCATCCGGCGCCAGGGCGTCGCGGTGACCGTCGCCGTCTGCATCTGGGGGCTCGGCGTCGCGCTCTCGGGGCTGACGTCGGTGCTCTGGCTGGCGGTCACGTGCCTCGCCGTCGCCGGCGCCGCCGACCTCGTCAGCGCCGTCTTCCGGCAGACGATGCTGCAGGTCGTCGCCACGGACGAGATGCGCGGGCGCATGCAGGGCGTGTTCACCGTCGTGGTCGCGGGCGGGCCGCGACTCGGGGACCTGTGGCACGGCCCGGTCGCCGACGCGCTGGGCACCGGCGCCGCGGTCGTCATCGGCGGCGTCGGCGTGATCGTCCTGACGATCGTCGTCGTCGCGATCTTCCCGGTGTTCTGGCGCTACCGCGCCCCGCTGCGCGGCGACTCCTCCACCGGGTCCTCGCCCGACACCTCGGCCGACGCCCCCGCCGCGTCCGCCGAGGGGGAGGCCGCCTCGGCGGACCCGCCCGGCCGCTCGCGCCCCGAGGACGTCGCGGACTGATCGGGCGGCGCGGACCGGTGGGGGAACCCGAGGCCGTGCTGCGGTACCTCGGGGGACGCCGAGTCCAGCGGCACGGCGGGGGAGCGCACGAGCCCGAGCTGCGCGGTCTGGCGCGGGAGCAGCGCGTCCATCAGCCAGTCGACGGCGGTGCGCACGCGGTTCCCCGGCATGGCCATGAGGTGGTAGCCGCGGGCGACGACGTGCGCGGGCTTGCCGGTGAGCCTGATGCCCAGCGGGTTGGCCGCCGCGTCGAAGCCGCCGAGGTCGACGACGAAGCCGAGGTCGCGGTGCTTGTAGGTGCGCATCCGCCCGCCGCGCAGCGAGGCGGCGACGTTGCGGCCGGCGAGCTTGCCCTGGCGCTCGGCGTGCTGGGCCGTCATCGCCGTGTACTGCCCGGGCCGGGCGCGGTCGGGCACGGCGGCGGCGTCGCCGCACGCGAAGACGTTCGGGTGGCCGGGCACGCGCAGCCGCGTGTCGACCACCAGCCGGCCCTGGTCGACCTCGACCCCGAGGTCGTCGATCAGCGGGTCGGGGCGCACCCCGACGCACCACAGCAGCGTGCGGGTGGGCACGTGCTCACCGGAGGACGAGAGGCGCACCCCGTCGCCGGTGGCCTCCTCGACCTCCTCGTGGGTGCGCACGTCGACGCCGCGCTCGCGCAGCACGCGGTCGGCCGTCTCGGAGAGGTGCCCGGCCAGCCCGGCGAGGATCTCCCCGCGGCTGACCAGCACCCACCGCGGGGTCTCGGGCAGCCCGCGGCTCGCCGCCAGCTCCTTGGTGAACAGGTAGCCCTGCGCGGTGACCTCGGTGCCGGTGTAGCCGCCGCCGACGACGACCGTGGTCAGCCGTGCGGCGCGCTCCTCGGGGTCCTCGCACATCGCCGCGAGCTCGACCTGGCGGATGAGGTGGTCGCGCAGGTAGAGCGCCTCGGGCACGCCGCGGAAGCCCTGCGCGTACTGCGTGACGCCCGGGACCGGCAGCACCTTGTGCACGCTGCCCGCCGCCACGACCAGCCGGTCCCACCGGCTCTCGTGGTGGACGCCCTCGGGGTCGAGCCAGCCGATGGTCTGGGCGTCGAGGTCGAGCTCGTCGACCTCTCCGGGCGCGTGGCGCACGCACGGCGGGAGCGCCGCGGCGAGCGCGACGGAGATCCGTCGCGGCTCGAGGATCCCGGCCGCGACCTCGGGCAGCAGCGGCAGGTAGAGGAAGTAGTTGGTGGGGCTGACGAGCACGATGTCGACCTCGTCGCCCATCTGCCGGGCCAGCGAGCGGGCCGACTGGAAGCCGGCGAACCCGCCGCCGACGATGACGACCTTCGGGCGCGGGGAGCTGTGGCTCGTCATGTCCGGCACAGTGACCGTTCGGGACGGTCGGCGAAACCGGACGGACGCAGAAGCAAACCGATCGTCACAACCGCTAGCGTGTGACGCCGTGCACCCGACCGGCGAGCAGATCGACCTCGTCGCCGGGACGACCCGTGCGGTCGTCACCGGGGTGGGGGCCGGGCTGCGGGCCCTCGCGATCGACGGGCAGCCCCGCACCGAGTCCTTCGAGGTCGACACCACCCCGCCGATGGGGGCGGGCGGCGTCCTCGTCCCGTGGCCGAACCGGATCGCCGGCGCCGCCTACACCTGGCGGGGGCGGCGGTACTCCCTCGAGGTCACCGAGGCCGCCCGCGGGCACGCCATCCACGGGCTGCTGCGCCGCCGGCCGTGGGAGATCGTCGACCGCGCCGAGGACCGCGTCGTGCTCGCCGCCGACGTCGACCCGGCGTGGGGCTGGCCGGGCCCGCTGCACGTCGAGACCACCTACACCTGCGGCCCCGACGGGCTCACGGTCGCGCACGCCCTCACCAACACCGGCACGGACGACGTGCCCGCGGGCGTCGGCACCCACCCCTACCTGCGCGCGGGCGACGCCGACCCCGCGACGTGCACCGTCACCGTCGCGGCCGACCGGGTGGTCGACACCGACGACCTCATGATCCCGACCGGCGTGCGGCCGGTGACCCCGGCCGAGGACCTGCGCGGCGGCCGGCGCGTCGGCGACCTCGCCCTCGACACCTGCTTCGGCGCCGCCCCCGGCCCGGACGGGGTGCTCGGCACCGTCACCGCGCCCGACGGGCGGGCCACCGCGCTGTGGGGCGACGCGAGCTTCCGCTGGGTCATGGTCTTCACCCCGGACGACCTCGCCGGCCGTGGCAGGGCCGTCGCCGTCGAGCCGATGACCTGCCCCGCCGACGCGGCCAACTCCGGCACCGACCTCCACGTCGTCGCGCCGGGGGAGACGTGGACGATGCGGTGGGGGATCACCAGTCGGGACGCGACGTGACCGGCCGCGTCGTCGTCGGTGGCGAGGCGCTGGTCGACCTCGTGCCCGTCCCGGGCGAGCACTCCGTCGATCAGGGCGGCGACCCCGCCCTGCGCCCCCTCGCCCCGCGGCTGGGGGGCGGCCCGTTCAACACCGCGGTCGGGCTGGGGCGCCTCGGCGCGCCGACGACGATGCTCACGCGCCTCTCGACCGACGCGTTCGGTGACGCGCTGGTCGCGCGGCTGGAGGCCAACGACGTCGACACCGGCCTGCTGCAGCGCGGCCCGGAGCCGACGACGCTCGCGGTCGTCACGCTCGATGCCGCGGGCGCGGCCCGCTACACGTTCCACGTCGAGGGCACGGCGGACCGGCTCGTCGCCGACCCCGGGGAGCTGCCTGCGGACACGGCGGCGGTGGCGGTCGGCACGCTGTCGCTGGTGCTCGAGCCGGGCGCGTCCCGCTACGCCGCGCTGGCACAGCGGGAGGCCGCCCGGGGCCGGCTCGTGAGCCTCGACCCCAACCTGCGGCCCGGGCTCGTCGACGACCCGGCGGCGCTCGTCGCGCGGCTCGACGCCGTCGCCGCGGTGGCGGGCCTGGTCAAGTTCTCCGACGAGGACGCCGAGCGCTGGGGCCGGTCGCCGCAGGACGTGCTCGACCTCGGCGCCGGCGCCGTCGTGCTCACGCGCGGTGGCGAGGGCCTGACGGCCCACACCCGCGGCGGGGGCGTCGTCGAGGTCCCCGCGGACCGTGTCGGGCCGCTGGTGGACACGATCGGCGCCGGGGACAGCGTGCACGCCGCGCTGCTGGCCTGGCTGGCGCACCGCGACGCGCTGGACCGCGACGCGGTGGCGCGGCTCGACGCGCAGGCCTGGTCGCAGGCCCTGGCGTCCGCGGCACGGGCGGCCGCGTGGACGGTGTCGCGGGCCGGGGCCGAGCCGCCGTGGCGGGCGGAGCTCGACGCGGCGACGTAACACGGCCGTCACACAGTGACATGGGCCACCCTCGGTACGCCCGTGGCTCGTGATGCGGCGCGGACCGCGCGAGCGCTACGGTTCGCGGTCGTACGACCCCGACCCGTGCGGGAGCGCGCCGCGGGGACACCCCCGGCGGCCGGGCCGCCCCTCTCCCGCGCAACGACCGCGCGAGAGGGATGCCATGGCCGGCGAGGATTCCGAGAAGCGCACCGCCACGCTGTCCTACCCGGGCGGCGAGCACACGATGGAGATCGTCGAGGCGACCGAGGGCTCCTCGGGTGTGGCCCTCGGGAAGATGCTCGGGGACACGGGGCTGATCACGCTCGACCCCGGTTACGTGAACACCGGTGCCTGCCGGTCGGACATCACCTACATCGACGGTGACGCCGGCATCCTGCGGTACCGCGGCTACCCGATCGAGGAGCTCGCCCAGAACTCGACGTTCGTCGAGACGAGCTACCTGCTGATCTACGGCGAGCTGCCGAACAAGCAGCAGCTCGAGACGTTCACCGACCAGATCCAGCGGCACACGATGCTGCACGAGGACCTGAAGAAGTTCTTCGACGGCTTCCCGGTCGACGCGCACCCGATGCCGGTGCTGTCGTCGGCGGTGTCGGCGCTGTCGACCTTCTACCAGCGTGCCCTCGACCCGTTCGACGAGCCGAACGTCGACCTGTCCAGCGTGCGCCTGCTCGCGAAGGTCCCGACGATCGCCGCGTACGCCTACAAGAACTCGATCGGCCAGCCGTTCCTCTACCCGGACAACTCGCTGGGCCTGGTGGAGAACTTCCTGCGGCTGACCTTCGGCCTGCCCGCCGAGCCCTACGACGTCGACCCCGACGTCGCCAAGGCGCTCGACATGCTGTTCATCCTGCACGCCGACCACGAGCAGAACTGCTCGACGTCGACGGTGCGCATGGTCGGCTCGTCGCAGGCCAACCTGTTCGCGTCGATCTCCGCGGGCATCAACGCCCTGTTCGGCCCGCTGCACGGCGGCGCCAACGCCGCGGTGCTCACGATGCTCGAGGGCATCCGCGACAACGAGGGCAACGCCGACGAGTTCGTGCGCAAGGTCAAGAACAAGGAGCCGGGCGTCCGGCTCATGGGCTTCGGCCACCGCGTCTACAAGAACTACGACCCCCGCGCGGCGATCGTCCGCGACACCGCGCGCGGGATCATCGAGAAGCTCGGCGGCGGCGACGAGATGCTCGACATCGCCATGCGCCTCGAGGAGTTCGCGCTGCACGACGAGTACTTCGTCGAGCGCAAGCTCTACCCGAACGTCGACTTCTACACCGGCCTGATCTACCAGGCCATGGGCTTCCCGACCGAGATGTTCACGGTGCTGTTCGCCATCGGGCGCCTGCCGGGCTGGATCGCCCACTGGCGCGAGATGATCGACGACCCGGACACCCGCATCGGCCGCCCGCGTCAGGTCTACACCGGCCCGACGCAGCGCGAGTACGTCGGGATGGACCAGCGCTGAGCTGACTCGCGGTGGCCACGGTGGGCCGCGTCCCGCTCGGCTCCGGGTGGGACGCGGACGCCGTGCTCGTCGACGACCGCTGGGTGGAGCGCACGGCGCGCCACCCGGCGGCCGCGGCGGGGCTGCGCCGCGAGGCGCACCTGCTGTCGTGGCTGGCGCCGCGGCTGCCGCTGCCCGTGCCCCGCCCGGAGATCGTCGGCGAGGAGCCCTGCACGGCGCGGCACGCCGTGCTGCGCGGCGAGCCCCTGGTCGCGCCGACGGTCGTCCACGGCGCGGCGCTCGGGGCCTTCCTGCGGGCCCTGCACGCGGTGCCGCTCGACGACGCCGTCCGGCACGGCCTGCCCGACCCGGCGACGACCCGCGGGAGGCGCGACCGCGCGTTCGACCGCTTCGACGCCGAGGTGCTGCCCCGCCTGGCCGACCCCGGGCCGGTGGCGCTCCGGCTGGGGCGGCTGCGGACGGCGCCGGCGTCGGTGCTCGTGCACGGCGACCTGCGCGCCGACCACGTCCTCACCGACGGCCGCCGGATCTCCGGGGTGCTCGACTGGTCCGACGCCCGCGCCGGCGACCCGGCCAAGGACCTCGTCTGGCCGCTGCTGGAGACGACGACCGAGGTCGCCGCGGCCGTGGGCGAGGCCTACGGCACCGACCTGTCCGCCCGCGCGGCCGACTGGCACGCGGTCGGCCCCTGCTACGCCGTGGTCCACGGGCTCGACACGGACGACGACGCGCTCGTCACCGCATCGCTCGACCTGCTCGCGGCACGGTGCGCCTGAACGGGCGTAGGCGCTGCTCGGAGGGGTAGCCGTCGCGCATGGGTGACGAGCGGGACGAGACCGCGATCGTCTGGTTCCGCCGCGACCTGCGGGTGCGTGACCAGCCGGTCTTCGAGGCCGCGGCGGGCCGGGCGCAGCGGGCGCTGGCGGTGTTCGTGCTGGACGAGAAGCTGCTCGGGCCGTCCGGGGCGGCGCGGCGCACGTTCCTGTACCGCAGCCTGCGCGACCTGGACGCCTCGCTGGACGGGCGCCTGCTCGTGGTGCGGGGCGACCCGGCCGAGGCGGTCCCGAAGCTCGCCGGGGCCGTGGGGGCCAGCAGCGTGCACGTCGCCGCCGACTTCGGCCCCTACGGCCGCGAGCGCGACGAGGCCGTGGAGAAGGCCCTGGCCGACCGCGACGTCGAGCTCGTGCGCACCGGCTCGCCCTACGCCGTCGAGCCCGGGAAGATCACGAAGTCCGACGGCGACCCGTACCGCGTCTACACGCCGTTCAGCCGCGAGTGGGGCAAGCGCGACAAGGGCGCCCCCGCGGACACCGACGCGTCCACCGTCGACTGGATGGACCCGTCGGAGAAGAAGGGCGGGCCGCGGGCCGTCAAGGTCCCCGACGACGAGTCGGTCGAGGCCGAGCTCCCCACCGCCGGCGAGCAGGCCGCCCACGACTACTGGGAGGCGTTCGTCGACGAGCACCTCGAGGACTACGACGACCTGCGCGACCGCCCCGACCGGCCGGGCACCTCGCGGATGTCGGTGTACCTGAAGTACGGCGTCATCCACCCGCGGACCCTCCTCGCCGGGGTGGGCGGGTCCGGCAAGGGCGCGACGTCGTTCCGCAACGAGCTGTGCTTCCGCGACTTCTACGCCGCGGTCCTCTGGTTCTTCCCGCGCTCGGCGCGCGAGAACTTCGACCCGAAGTTCGACGCCATGACCTACGACGGCGGGAAGGCGGCCGAGGAGCGCTTCCGGGCCTGGCAGGAGGGCTGCACCGGCTTCCCGGCCATCGACGCCGCCATGCGCCAGCTGCGCGGCGAGGCCTGGATGCACAACCGCATGCGCATGGCCGTCGCGTCGTTCCTGGTCAAGGACCTGCACCTGCCGTGGTGGCGGGGCGCGCGGCACTTCCTCGACCTGCTCGTCGACGGTGACCTGCCCTCCAACCAGCACGGCTGGCAGTGGGCCGCGGGCACCGGCACCGATGCCGCGCCCTACTTCCGCGTCTTCAACCCCGTGACGCAGGGGGAGCGCTTCGACCCGCAGGGCGACTACGTCCGGCGCTGGGTGCCCGAGCTCGCGGGGATCGAGGGCAAGAAGGTGCACCAGCCCTGGAAGCTCGACGAGCCCCCGGCCGACTACCCGGCCCCGATCGTCGACCACAAGGCGGAGCGCCAGGAGGCGCTCGAGCGCTTCAACGCGCTGTAGACGCCGCCGGCGACGCGAACCGACGCCCCCGCCCACGAGCGAAGGGCCCCTTCGCTCGGAAGAGTCGAGCGAGGGGGCCCTCCGGTCGGATCAGAGCTGGTGGGTCACTGCCCGCCGATGAAGCCCCGCTGCTGCAGGAACTGCGACGCGACCTGGGCCGGGTCGGCGCCCTGCGACGAGATCTGCCCGTTGAGCTGGAGCATGACGTCGTCGGTCAGGGCCGGCGAGATCTGGTTGAAGACGTCGACGACGCGCGGGTTCCGGTCGACGACGTTCTTGCGGATCGTGTTCGACGCGTTGTACTTCGGGAAGAAGTTGCGGTCGTCGGTCAGCGACACGAGGTTCAGCGCCGGGATGCGGCCGTCGGTGGTGAACACCTCGCCGAAGCGGCAGGGGTTGCCGTTGGCGGTGGCCTGGTAGATCGCGCCGGTGTCGATGACGGTCACGGCCGGCGGGGCGTTGTAGGGCCGGGTGACGCCGTACGCGGTCAGCAGGTTGGGCAGGCCGTCGTTGCGGCTCGCGAACTCGGCCTCGACGCAGGTGGTGGCCTGCGGGTTGCCGCTGTTGATGAAGTTGGCCCAGTCGCTGGTGGTGCGCAGGTTGTTCTGGTCGGCGAACGCCCGGGTGGTGGCGATCGCGTAGGTGTTGTTGAACGGCGTCGGGTTGGTCCACACGATCTGGTTGCGCTGCAGGTCCTGGTCGCGCACGGCGATGTACTGCTGCTGCGAGTCCGGGATCGGGGTGGTGTTCTGCAGGTTCGTGATCCAGCCGGTGCCGGTGTACGACCAGCCCATGTCGATCTCGCCGCTCAGCAGCGCCTGGCGCGCGGCGGCGGAACCGGTGATGTTGCAGCGGTCGTTGACGGTCGCGCCGACCGACTGCAGCGCCGCGACGCTCATCTTGCAGAGCAGCAGCTGCTCGTCGAACTCCTGGCCCCCGACCGTGTAGGTCTGGCCGGCGAGGTTGATCCCGCTGGCGGAGAGGCTGCCGCCCTGGGCCTGCGGCTGGCCGCTCCCGGAGAGGCCACCGCACCCGGCGAGCACGAACGCGAGCACGACGATGATCGCGCCGGCCACTCGGCCGGAGGAACGTGTGAGCATCGCGTGATCCTGGCATCACGGCACGTTCCTGGCGAGGTCAATGATCTCGGGAACGGACGCATTGACGGTGCACGGAGGCGGGGAGAAGCTGGACGATCGTGACCAGCACCCTCGAACAGCGAACGGACCGACCGACCTCCACCCCGGCCATCGACCTCCTCGAGGGGCGGCGCTACCTGCGCCGACTGCCGGGCGACGGGCCGGACCGCTGTCCGTACGCGTTCGAGCTGACCCCCGTCGGGGTCACCCTGGGTGCCGAGATCCGTGGCGTGGACCTCACGACCACCGACGCCGCCACCCGCGCGGAGATCCACCGCGCCCTGCTGGAGTGGAAGGTCCTGTTCTTCCCCGACCAGCACCTCTCCTCGGCCGCCCAGCGGGCCTTCGCCCGCCACTGGGGCGAGCTCGAGACGAACCCGCTGCTCGAGGAGGGCGACGACCCGACGGTCGTGCGCTTCACCAAGGGCGGCGACGGGCCGCAGACCTACGAGAACATCTGGCACGTCGACACGTCGTTCCGGTCGGCGCCGGCGATGGGCGCGATCCTCCGGATGATCGAGACCCCGCCCTTCGGGGGCGACACGATGTGGGCCGACATGGCCGCGGCGTACGACAACCTCGACGCCGACGTCCGCGCGCGCATCGACGACGCCGTCGCCGTGCACGACTTCCTGCCGGGCTTCGTGCGCTTCCTCGAGGAGGGCAAGCTCGAGCGGCTGAAGGACGTGTTCCCGCCGGTGACCCACCCCGTGGTGCGGACGCACCCCGAGACCGGGCGCCGGACGCTGTTCGTCAACAGCGCGTTCACCACCCGTGTCGAGGGCCTCGAGCCCGCGGCGTCGGACGCGCTGCTGCGGCACCTGTTCGCGCAGGCCCACGTCCCCGAGTACCAGGTCCGGTACCGGTGGACGCCGGGCACGGTGGCGTTCTGGGACAACCGCGCGACGCAGCACTACGCGGTCGGCGACTACCACCCGCACCGCCGCGCCGCCGAGCGCGTGGCGATCGCGGGTGACCGTCCGTTCTAGGTCCCCCGTCCACACGGTTACTGGCTGGTATCGCTCGCCCAGCGAGCGATACCAGCCAGTAACCCCAGCCGGGTCAGGAGCGGGCCCGGCCGAGGGCCTCGCGGAGGCTCACGCGCGCGCCGGTGCGCAGCACCGAGTTGGCGTAGATGCGCCCGCCGAGCGCCAGGACCCCGGCGGTGAACGCGATCGTCAGCGCGAAGGCCAGCACCACCTGGCCCACCGGGGCCACGCCCAGCGCGATCCGCGCCGGCATGAACAGCGGGCTGAACGGCGGCAGCAGCGACAGGACGGTGATCCCCGTGCCGCGGGGGTCCGAGGTCAGCAGGTTGAACCCGACGACGAAGCCCAGGAGCACGACGACCGTCATCGGCGACAGGACGCTCTGCGTGTCCTCCTGGCGCGACACCAGCGATCCCAGCGCGGCGTAGATCGTCGCGTAGAGGGCGAAGCCGAGCAGGTACCAGACGACGACCGAGACGATCGTCGGCGCGAGTCCGGCACCGGCCGTCACCACCCCCGCGGCACCCGCGACGGCCAGGCCCGCCCCGCCGAGGACGACGAGCTGCAGCAGCCCCACCGCCCCGAGGCCCAGCACCTTGCCGAGCAGCAGCTGCCACGGCCGCACCGACGACAGCACGATCTCCACGACCCGGCTGGCCTTCTCCTCCACGACGCCTTGGGCGACCATCGCGCCGTAGGTCTGGATGGAGAAGAAGAGCAGGAACGCCCCCGCCAGGCCGAGGCCCAGCCGGGCACCGGCCTGCGGGTCGGGTGGTTCGGCGGCGACGATCACGGGTCCCGACTCGGCGACGGCGGCGTCCAGCGCGCCCGGCGAGACGCCCTGCCCGGCGAGGAACGCGTCGCGGGCCACCGACGTCGTCGCGGCCACGACCACCCGCTCGAGGGCGGCGTCGGGCTCGGACTCCACGTAGACGCGCGGGCGCGCGGCGTCCCCGCTGACCAGCGCGTCGAGGTCCCCGGCGCGCACCGCCGCCTCGCCGGCGGCGACGTCAGGCGGCGTGGTCACCGTGACGGTCTGGCCCTCGGCCGGGGCGGCCCGCGCGATCGGGCCGGCGAGGGCCGTGGCCGGGCCGACGAGGCCGACGGTGGCGCGGTCCTCGCCCGAGGCCACGGTGGCGACCACGGCCGCGTACACCCCGAGCAGGACCAGGACCGCGAGCGTGCTCAGCACGAACGCCCGGCCCCGCACCCGCGAGGCGAACTCCCGGCGGGCGATGAGCCCGACGGGCCGCAGCGCGGTCACGCCGCCGCCGGGGGCTGGGCGACGGTGTCGCGGTAGATCTCCGCGAGCGTCGGGCGTCGCCGGCGGAACTCGTGCACGGCGCCGGTGTCCCGCGCCGCGTCGAGCACGCCGGCGAGGGTGGCCTCGGAGGTGTCCGCGAGCGTCAGCACGGTCCCGCCCTCGCCGGCCCGGGACGCGGCGACGCCGGGCAGGGCGTCCGCCCAGCCGGCCGGGGCGTGTGGCGCGCTGACGACGAGCTCGGTGGCCGAGGCGTCGCGCAGCTCGTCGACCGTGCCCTCGGCGACCGTGCGCCCCGCGCGGACGATCCCGACCCGGTCGCAGAGCCGCTCGACCAGCTCGAGCTGGTGGCTGGAGAAGACGACGGGGGCGCCGGCGTCGCGGCGCTCGCGCAGGACGTCGCTCATGACGTCCACCGCCATCGGGTCGAGCCCGGAGAAGGGCTCGTCGAGCACGAGGACGTCGGGGTCGGCGACGAGCGCGGCCGAGAGCTGGACGCGCTGCTGGTTGCCCAGGCTCAGGCGCTGCACCTCGTCGCCGCGGTGCTCGGCGATGCCGAGGCGCTCGGTCCAGCGGTCGGCGGCGGCCTTCGCGTCCGCCGCCGAGCGGCCGCGCAGCTCGGCGAGGTAGCGCAGCTGGGTGCCGACGGCCATCCGCGGGTACAGTCCACGCTCCTCGGGCATGTAGCCGATCCGCCGCCGGGACGCGGCGTCGAGGGGGCGGCCGTCGAGACGCACCTCGCCGGCGTCGGCGGCGAGCACGCCGAGCGCGATCCGCATCGTCGTCGTCTTGCCGGCGCCGTTCGCGCCGACGAAGCCGTAGAGCTCGCCCGGGCGGACCGTGAAGGTCATCCCGTCGAGGGCCACCGTGCTGCCGAACCGCTTGGAGATCCCGTCGATCTCGAGCATCCCACCCCCTGCGACCGCGACAGGATGTCGGAGCGCCCGCGTGCCGTCCACACGAACGGGACCGCATCGTGATCTCGATCGTCGTAACGGGCACTGGCGCCACGGACGACGTCCGCGACAGGGTGTCCGACGGGAGATCCGCGGCGGGGAGATCCACGGGGGAGGGGTCGTGCGGGCGCTGGTGATCGGCGGGGTGACCCTGATCCTCTTCGTGGGCGCCGCGCCGCTGGCGGTGCCCGGGGTGCCGCTGCGGCTGCACGGCGTGCCGACGCCGGTGGCGCTCGGGGTGCTCGGGCTCGCGGTGGTCGCGTTCCTCGCGGGCCTGCTCCTGCTCGCCCGCGGCCGGCGCGCGCGGCGTCGCGACGAGGTGCCGGCACCACGGCCGGCGCCGAGCCCGACGCCGAGCCCGAGATCCCACGCGCGCCCACGGCCGGCGGCCCGGGCGCCGACCCCGGGCTTCGTCGCGGTCCGCCTGCGCCGCTGATCAGTCCGCCGGCCAGGCCGCCGTCAGCGGGGCGCCGTGGACCGCGCCGCGCCACGTCCACACCCAGGCGGGCCGCCGCGCGTCCGGGGTGTGCACGACGGCCCGCCGGCGCGCGTAGTCGGGACCCTCGTACCCGTCGAGCAGGGGCAGCGCCGACGGCGGGTCGGCGAGGGTCAGCAGCGCCCCGCGGGCCCGCCCGGGGCCCCCGGGCACGAGGGCCGGGTAGCCGCGGCCGGTGTCGTGGACGCGGCCCGGCATCCACGCCTCGACCGCCCGGCCGGTGACGTGCGGCCCGATGAGCGGCCACGCCCGCCGGCCGGGCAGCAGCGTCCCGTAGACGAAGACGCGGTCCGGCCAGGCCAGGGCGTCCGGGACGCCGTGCTCGACGGTGACGGCGTCCGGCACGGGCGGGGCCGGGTCACCCGCGAGCTCCCGCGCCGCGGCCTGGTCGACGTCGGCCACGCGCACCGGCGCCCCGTCCACGAGTAACGGGGCCCGGACCGGACCCCCCGCCCAGTACGTCCAGACGCCGCCGAGCCGGGCCCCGTCCTCGGTGGTGACCGTCCCGGCCCGGAGGCGCACCAGGTCGTAGCGCTCGCCGCGGCCCTCGCAGCGGTCGAGCACGCGCACCTGGTCGGCCGTCGCCATCCACACCGCGTGGGTCTCGACCACCCCGGGCGCCGGTGCGAGCGTCGCCGGGCGAGCGCCGTCGCGGGCCCGCAGCCCCGCCGCCCAGACCGCGGCGAGGTCCTCGACCCGCGCCCGCAGCACCACCACCGGCCCGGTGAGACCGAGGTGCTCCCGCAGCCACGTCAGCTTGCCCGGCGAGCGGTTGGACCCGAAGGCGAGCACCGGCACCCGGCGGGCCATCGGCGCCGCGCCGTGGCGGGCGAGCCAGGCGTCGAGGTCGGCGCCCTCGACCGTCCAGCCCGCCGCGGCGCGGTCGGACGGGTCGAGGCGGCGGCTCACCGCGTCGAGGTGCACGAACGAGAAACCCGGCGCGACCCCCGGGTAGGGGTCGGCCGGGTACTCGGTGTCCGGGTGGTCGGAGTCGATGGGTCGAGCTCCCCTATCGGCGTGCTCGCCTCAATGCTCCGTCTCCCCCAGGGCCTCAGTAGCCCCGCTCGCGGTACTCCTCGAGACGCGAGGCCTCGTCGCCGACCTTCGTGGTGTCGCCGTGCCCGGTGCGCACGATGGTGTCGCCGGGCAGCGAGAACACCTTGTCGGCCAGCGACTCGATGATCACGTTGAAGTCCGAGTACGACGGGCCAGTCGCCCCCGGACCGCCGTTGAACAGCGTGTCGCCCGAGAACAGCGTGCCGATGTCCGGCGCGTAGAACACCGTCGAGCCGGGGGAGTGCCCCGGCGTGTGGATGGCGCGCAGCTCGATGCCACCGATGGTGAACACCTCGCCGTCGGTGATCTCGCCGTCGGGCTCGCGGTCCGGGTAGGTCAGGTTCCAGACCACCCGGTCGTCCGGGTTGAGCAGGATCGGCGCGTCGAACGCGGACGCGATCGCCGGGGCGGCGTTGACGTGGTCGTTGTGCGAATGAGTGCACAGGATGGCCACGACGTTGCGGTCGCCGATCGCGGACTTGATGGCCTCGGCGTCGTGCGGAGCGTCGAGGAGGACGACCTCCGACGAGTCGCCGATGATCCAGACGTTGTTGTCGACGTCGAACGAGTTGCCGTCGATCTCGAACTTGCCGGACGTCGTCAGGTGCTCGACGCCCTCGCCGACCTTCTCGGCACTCACATGATCACCACCGAACGGAGCACGTCGCCGTGGTGCATCTTCTCGAACGACTGCTCGACGTCGTCGAGGGAGATCCGCTCGGTGACGAACTTGTCGAGCGGGAACCGGCCCTGCAGCGCGAGGTCGACCAGCATCGGGAAGTCGCGGCTGGGCAGGCAGTCGCCGTACCAGGACGCCCGCAGCGACCCGCCGTGGGAGAAGAACGGCTGGAAGTCGGCCTCGAGCTTCATGTCCGGCGCCGGCACGCCGACGAGCACGAGACGCCCGGCCAGGTCGCGGGCCTCGAAGGCCTGCTTCCAGGTGGCGGGGATGCCCACCGCGTCGACGACGACGTCGGCGCCGAAGCCACCGGTGAGCTCGCGGATGCGCTCGACCGGGTCCTCGTTCTTGGCGTTGACGCCGTGGGTGGCGCCGAAGCCCTTGGCCCACTCCAGCTTCCGGTCCTCGGTGTCGACGGCGATGATCGTCGTCGCGCCGGCCAGCGCCGCGCCGGCGATCGCGGCGTCACCGACGCCGCCGCAGCCGATGACCGCGACCGTCTCGCCGCGCTTGACCTCGCCGGTGTTGATCGCCGCGCCCGTGCCGGCCATGACCCCGCACCCGATGAGCCCGGCCTGGGCCGGGTCGATGTCGGGGTTGACCTTCGTGCACTGGCCGGAGTGCACCAGCGTCTTCTCGATGAACGCCCCGATGCCCAGCGCCGGCTTGAGCTCCTCGCCGGTCTCCTTGAGCGTCATCGACTGCTTCGCGTTGTGGGTGTCGAAGCAGAGGTGGTGCTTGCCCGCGCGGCAGGCGCGGCAGACCCCGCAGACCGCCCGCCAGTTGAGGATCACGAAGTCGCCCACCTCGAGGCCCTCGACGCCCTCGCCGAGCGACTCCACGACGCCCGCGGCCTCGTGGCCGAGCAGGAAGGGATAGGCGTCCTCGATGTTGCCCTCGCGGTAGTGCAGGTCGGTGTGGCAGACCCCGCACGCCTGGATCGCGACCACCGCCTCGCCCGGGCCGGGGTCCGGGACGATGATCGTCTCGACCGTCACCGGCTTGCCCTTCTCCCGGGACACGACGCCCCGGACCTCCTGCGGCATGTGTGCCTCCGTCTAGCTCGGGTGTGCTCCCGGTCACCTGTGCCCGGACGACCACCTTGGCATGCGTACCTGACCATGGTCACCGTCGCGAGCAAGATCGTTTCACGTGGTGTGGCGGGCGGGGCCGCGCCCGGCTCCTCCCACCGTCCGCGGCCCCGCACGGTGGTTCGACGCCGCCGGCCCGCCCGCGGTTCCCGACGCACGACGGCGCGGCGGCCACCGGTGAGGTGACCGCCGCGCCGTGGTGATCGGAGTGGAGTGACGGACACTGGATGTCAGCGGTGCCACTCCGCTGACATCCAGGTGCGCTCACACGTGCAGGATCAGCCCCGAGCCCTGGCCGCCACCGCCGCAGAGGCCGGCGGCACCGACGCCGCCGCCGCGGCGGCGCAGCTCGTGCGCCAGGTGGATCGCGATACGGGCGCCGCTGGCGCCCACCGGGTGGCCCAGGGAGATGGCGCCGCCGTCGGGGTTGACCCGCTCGGGGTCGACGCCGAGCTCGGTGGTCGACTGCAGCGCGACGGCCGCGAACGCCTCGTTGATCTCGAGCATCTCGAGCGCCGAGGCCTCGATGCCCTCGCGGGACAGGGCCTTCTGGATGGCGCGCGAGGGCTGGGAGAGCAGGGAGTTGTCCGGGCCGGCGACCCAACCGTGGTGGCCGATGGTCGCGAGGATCTCGAGGCCCAGCTCGTCGGCCTTCTTCTTCGACATGACCACGGCGGCCGCGGCGCCGTCGGAGATCTGCGAGGAGGAGGCGGCGGTGATGGCGCCGTTCTTGTCGAAGGCCGGCTTGAGCTTCGACAGGCCTTCGGCGGTCGTGTCGCCGCGCACGCCCTCGTCCTCGGTGACCATCACCGGGTCGCCCTTGCGCTGCGGCACGGGCACCGGCGTGATCTCGGCGTCGAAGCGGCCGTTCTTCGCGGCGTCGGCGGCGCGCTGGTGCGAGGCCGCGGAGAACTCGTCCATGGCCTCGCGGGTCAGCCCGATCGACTGCGAGAAGCGCTCGGTGGAGGCGCCCATCGACTCGTGGTCGAAGACGTCGGTGAGGCCGTCGTTCTCGGTGGCGTCGATGATCTTGCCCGAGCCGTACTTGTAGCCCCGGCGAGCCTTCGGGAGCATGTACGGCGCCTCGGTCATGGACTCCATGCCACCCGCGACGACGACGTCGTACTCGCCGGCGGAGATCATCTGGTCGGCCAGCGCGATGGCGTCGAGGCCCGACAGGCACACCTTGTTCAGCGTGAACGACGGTGTCGACATCGGGATGCCGGCGTCGGCGCCCGCCTTGCGCGCGGGGTTCTGGCCCGCGCCGGCCTGGATGACCTGACCCATGATCAGGTACTCGACCTCCTCGCCGGAGAGGCCGGCGGCCTCGAGCGCACCCTTGATCGCCACCGTGCCGAGCTCGCCGGCGGTGATCCCGGCGAAGGCCCCGGAGAGCTTGCCGATGGGGGTGCGACGGCCGGAGACGATGACGGAACCGGGCATGCTGTGGTCCTCCTGGTCGGTGGATGGCGCGACGGTGTGCCGATGACGACCGATCACGCGCGGTGATCGCCACGTGACGGTGCTGTGTGACCGAAACTACCCGCGGGCCGGGGCCGAAACCCAGGCCCGCGGGCGGCCGATCGTCCGGGATGTGCGGGATCGGTCCAGGTCGGGAGCGGGTTTCAGCCGCGTCGCGAGTGCTCGGCGACGGCGGCCAGCAGCGGCGGCCACTCGTGGCGCAACGCCTGGTTGCCCATGAACAGCCCGAGGTGGCCGCCCGGAGCGGTGCGTCGCGTGACCTGGTCGGCCGGCGTCGACACGTGGTCGGCGGCGGCGAAGACCTGCACCGGCGGGGTGATGTGGTCGGTCGCCCCGCCCAGCAGGAACAGCGGGCAGGAGATCGACCGCATGTCCACGCGGCGCCCGTCGACCTCGAGCTCCCCGCTGATCAGCTCGTTGCCGGCGAAGAGGTGCTCCACCAGCCAGAGGTAGAACGTGCCGGCGACGTCCTGGGTGTGCTTGAACCAGTCCTCGAACGCCTCGTAGCGCGCGATCGCCTCGGGGTCGTCGAGGTTGCGCAGCAGGTCGACGTGCTTGGCGATCTCCGCGTCGGGCTTGATGGCGATGAACCCGCCGAGGACGAACGACCCCGGCATCACGCCGCCGCCCGCGGCCACCATCGCCCGGTAGGGCAGCTGGCCGAAGCGCTGCGCCCACACCCGCGACTGGGCGCCGATGGGCGTCTCGCCGGCGTGGAAGTCGATCGGGGCGCCCGCGAGGGTCAGGGTGTTGACCTTCTCCGAGAACATCGCGGCGTAGATCGTGGCGAGCCAGCCGCCCTGGCAGTCGCCCACCAGGTTCACGACGTCCTGGCCCGACGTCGCCCGGCAGTGCTCGACGGCGCGGTCGACCACGGCGATGTAGTCGGAGATCGTGGAGTGCGCGGTCTCGCGCGTCGCGCCGACCCAGTCGAGGGTGAACGCGCGGGTCAGGCCCGCCTCGCGGATCACCATCATCTGCGACTGGCGCGGTTGGAAGTCGACGATGCACGAGTCGTGCCCGGCCTGCGGCGGGAGCACGAGGGTGGGGACCACGTCGTCCGTCGAGCCCTGGGAGAAGTCCCGCAGCCGCGCGATCGGCGTCTCGAAGACGATCTCGTGCTCGTTGTGCCACTGCGGGCGGCGGCGGGTGAGCACGTGGCGCCACCAGCGCCGCGCGTCGCGCGTGTTGGCCCCGGGCGTCACCGACTGCTGCAGGGCGCGGCCCAGCACGTAGCCCGCGCCCTTCGTGAGCTCGGTGGCGCCGCGCAGGGCGGCCGTCGCGTGGTAGCCGCGCAGGTAGGCCGCGGGATCGGGGGTGGGTGCCTCGGTCTGGGCGGCGATGGGGTCAGCGTCGGTGTCGGGGCTGACCTGCTCGTCAGCCAGGAACCTCTCGTCGGCAGCGGCCGTCATGGCGCACCTCCTCGCGCCCGACTCGCGGGCGCTCGACGCACCCGGCTCTGGGTGCTGCGTGGACCGTACGGCGCGCTTGGGATTTTTCGCAACGGCCTGACACGACGGCGCTACCCGGCGGTAGACGGGCAGGCCCTTCCGGAACGCGGGATGACCGTCTTCGATGTGACGGGTCCGTGTGGCCCGGGCCACGGCCTGGGTACATGCACAGCCGACAGCGCTGTCCACGAGAGGGAGCACGCATGGGAGACATGACCGGACAGGTGGCCATCGTGACCGGCGGCGCCCGGGGCATCGGCCGCGCGATCAGCGAGCGCCTGGCGAAGCGCGGCATGAAGGTGGGTGTCGGTTACTCATCGGACCCGACGTCCGCGGAGGACCTGAAGTCGCAGTACCCCGACCAGATCACCATCCACCAGGGCAACATCGGCCAGCGCGGCGACTGCGAGCGCGTGTTCGACGAGGTGATCCAGGCCCACGGCCGGGTGGACGTGCTGGTCAACAACGCCGGCATCACGGCCGACAAGATGGTCGCGAAGATGGAGGTCGACGACTGGGACCGCGTGGTCCAGGTCAACCTCTCCGGCACCTTCTACATGTCGCAGCTCGCGTACCTGCACATGGCCGAGCGGGGCTCGGGCCGCATCGTCAACATCAGCTCGGTGATCGGCGAGAAGGGCAACGCGGGCCAGGTCAACTACGCAGCGACGAAGTCGGGCCTGTTCGGCATGACGATGTCGATGGCGCAGGAGGGCGCGCGCAAGGGCGTCACCGTCAACTGCGTCGCCCCGGGCTACGTCGAGACCGACATGGTCGCCGCCGTCCCGGAGAAGGCCCTCGAGAAGATCGTGTCCGGCATCCCGATGCAGCGCCTCGGTCAGCCCGACGAGATCGCCCGGGCGGTCGAGTTCCTCGCCGACCCGGAGTCGGGCTACATCACGGGGCAGGTGTACTCGGTCAACGGCGGCCTGCACATGGACGCCTGACCGGTCCCCACGCCGCCCCTCAGGCCAGACGCCGGGACAGCTCGGCGCAGACGTCGTCCAGCGCCTGCGCCGAGGCCCGGCACACGCCGGGGAACGTGAGGAAGCCGTGCACGGCCCGGGCGTGGTCGGTGTGCCGGACGGGCACACCGGCCGCGTCCAGGCGGCGCGCGTAGTCGGCGCCGTCGTCGTGCAGCGGGTCGACCGCGGCCGTCACGATCAGCGCCGGGGGCAGGTCCGCGACGTCGGGGGCGAACAGCGGCGAGCACAGCGGGTCGGTGGGGTCCCCGTCGTCGCCGAGGTAGTGCGACCGGAAGACCTCCATGTCGGTGCGCGTGAGCACCGGGCCGTCGGCGAAGCGGTCCACCGATGGCCGCTCGAAGGTCAGGTCGAGCGCGGGGTAGAGCAGGACCTGGGCGTCGATCACCGGCCCGGACTCCCGCGCGAGCAGGCAGACGACCGCGGCCATGTTGCCGCCGGCGCTGTCGCCCATGACCGCGAGGCGGTCGGGCCGCGCGCCGAGCGCGGCGGCCTGCCGCGCCGCCCACGTCACCGCCGCGTAGCCGTCGTCGCGCCCCGCGGGGTAGGGGTGCTCGGGGGCGAGCCGGTAGTCCACCGACACCACCAGCGCGCCGACCCGTGACGCGACGTGGGCGCAGAGCCAGTCGGACTGGTCGAGGTTGCCGAGCGTGCCCCCGCCGCCGTGGAAGTTGACGACGACCGGGAGCGCGCGCGCCGTGTGCGGCCGGTAGAGCCGCACGCGCAGCCGCCCGGCGTCGGTGTGCGCGACGCGGTCGGTGACGAACACCCCGCGGGGCATCGGCCCGAAGACGCGCGAGGTGACGACGTTGTGGCTCAGCCGCCGGGAGCGGGCGCGGGTGATCTCCTCGGGGCCCATGCGGCTGACCGCGACGGCCCCCGAGACGTCGGCGAACCACGTGAACATGCGCAGCCGGACGTCGATGTCCACGGCGCCTCCTCCCGCGACCCGGCCCGGCGACGGGACCTCGCCGGTGGAGAGGTCGACAGACTGCCCCATCGGCCACACGGGATCCTCCTCGAACGGACCATCGATCGGGGCCTGTCGGTGACCGGTGAGCCCGCCACGAGGACGAGCGGGTGAGGCGCGTGTCGCAGCGGCGACACACCGTGTCGCCCCGACGGGCGGTTGCTCCGGACGTCGCCCCCGTGCTGGGCCGCCCGGACGTTCCGTAGCGTCGGGCCGGTGAGCAGCCCTGCGCCCTCCCGCGGCGAGATCGACGCCCGGCAGCTCGAGCACCTGCTCGCGGCCGCCGTCGTGCTCGTGCTGGTGCTCGCCGCCGGCATCGCGGGCGTCGCGGTGGCCACCCGGCGCGGTCCGGACCCGGCGCCGGCCTTCGCCCAGCCGCTGACGGCCCCGGTCCCCGCCGACCCGTCGGCCCGCGTGGCGTGGGCCGACGCCGCCGCGGGCCCGACCGGCGTGCCGGCCCGGGCGCTGGTGGCGTACGCGGGCGCCGAGGCGGCCGCCCGCGACGAGCTGGGCGACTGCGGGCTGTCGTGGGTGACGCTCGCCGGACTCGGCCGGGTCGAGTCCGACCACGGCCGTTTCGGCGGCACCGCCCTGGACGAGGTCGGGCGGCCGGGCGAGCCCATCCGCGGCCCGGAGCTCGACGGCACGGGCGGCAACCGCGAGATCCGCGACACCGACGGCGGCACCGTCGACGGCGACGGGTCCTACGACCGCGCGGTCGGCCCGCTGCAGTTCATCCCCACCACATGGGCGGAGTACGGCGCCGACGGCGACGGGGACGGCGTGCGCGACCCCGACGACCTCGACGACGCCGCCCTCGCCGCCGCCCGCTACCTCTGCGCCGACGACCGCGACCTTCGCCGCGGCGACGACTGGCGCGCGGCGGTGCTGGCCTACAACCGCTCGAACGCCTACGTCGACCGGGTCCGCCGCGAGGCGGTGGGCATGGCCGCCGCGGTGCCGCCGGTCTGACCGGTCAGCGCCGCGCGAGCCGCCGCTCGCCGAGGGTCCCCGTGCGGTAGTCGAGGCCGTAGTGGCCGAACACGCCCGGCTCGTCGGCGGCCGAGAGCTCGCCGTCCGGGTCGATCGAGGGCGCCTCGCGGACGAGGTCCCGGCCGAACGCCAGCTTGAGGTGGTCCGGCGTCACGACCGCGCCGTTCAGCGGCGCGAACGCCAGGTGCGTCTTCCCGAACAGCGATGAGATCCTGACCGTCACGAACGCGGCCTCGTCGGTGAGCGTGTCGACGTACACCGCGTCCAGCGTGCCGACCTTGTCGCCCTCGTGGTCGACGACGGGGCGGCCGCGCCAGTCGCGGATGTTCTCGGCGGGGATCACGCCGGGGACCCTACGGCGGCGCCGTCCTCGGTGACGGATCCCGCGCTGAGCGCGGCTTTCGTCACCGGGGTGCCGGCGCGGGGTCACACCCCGCGCAGGACCGGGTGCTCCGCGGTGTCGGGACGGGTCTGCCCACCGGTCTCGTCGGTGACGGGCAGGTCGTCGCGCCCGACGCGACCGCCGCGCGCCAGCGCCCGACCGACCGGGTAGGCGAGCGCCGCGGACGGCAGCGGGCCCTCGTCCCCGCCGAGGTGCACCCGCACGTCGGCGGCGGGTGCCGACGGGTCCTCGGGCAGCCCGAGGCGGCGCAGGGCCTGGCCGGCGACGGCCCGGGAGCTGTCGTGCAGGCCGGTGCCCGGCGGCAGGGCCGCGAGGATGTCCTCGACGACCAGCGGGTAGTGGGTGCAGCCGAGCACCACCGAGCGGCAGCGCCGCGGCGTCCGCGACGCGGCCAGCGCGACGGCCTCCCGCACGGCGGCGTGGTCCGCGTGCTCGACGGCGGTGGCCAGCCCCGGGCACGCGACGGCCTCGGCCTGGCCGGGCGCCGCGAAGCGGGCGACGAGGTCGCGCTGGTAGTCGCTGGCCGTGGTGCGCTCGGTCGCCCAGATCGCGAACGGCCGGCCCGTGGCCCCGGCCGGCTTCACCGCCGGCACCGTCGCCACCACGGGCCGCTCGGGCTCGACGGCCTCGCGCAGCGGCACCACGGCGGTCACCGACGCGGTGTTGCAGGGCACGACGATCGCGTCGGCGCCGCGCGCCACGGCGTGCCGCCCGGTCGCGAGCACCCGGTCGACGATCCACCCCGAGGGCTTCGACCCCCACGGCATGCCGTCGGGGTCGAGGTAGAGGTCGAGCCCGAGGTCGGGGCGCAGGTGTCGCAGCCAGCCCGCGGTGGGCAGGAGACCGCACCCGGAGTCGAGCAGCGCCACGCGGACCATCGGGGCGAGTCTAGGACCCGCCCGATCTCAGGCCGGCCTCACACCATCGCCGCGCTGCCGACGTCGGGGTGCTCGCGGTGGAAGGCCACCATCGCGCCGACGTGCTCGGCGAACGGCGGGCAGCGCACGCCGACCTCCTCGAGCAGCGCGGTCGTCGCCGTGACGTCGTAGACGGTCGGGTGGGTCAGGTAGTCCAGCGTCGACGACGGGAGCTTGAAGAGCCGCCCGACGCCGGGGAGGTGGTCGACGGCGAACTTCGAGAGCGCCGTGGGCGCGGGCACGACGCGCAGCCGCTTGCCGGTGTGGGCGGCGAAGGCCTCGCACATCTCCAGCACGGTCGGCGGGGCGGGGTTGGCGAGCGCGACGGTGCGGCCCCGGGCCCCGGGGTGGGGCGCCAGCGCGGCGATGGCGTCCACGACGAAGTCGCTCGGCACCAGGTTGAACTGCACCCGCGACGGGTCCGCGGGCAGCGGCATCACCGCGGTCCGCCCGGGCTGGCGGGCGATGAGCTGCAGGGCGTAGTACGGCCCGTCGTACTTCTGCGTCTCGCCCGTGCGGCTGTCGCCGACGACGATCGAGGGCCGGTAGACGGTCACCGGCATGCCGGCGTCCCGCGCCTTGGCGACGATGCGCTCGGCCTCGTGCTTGGTGTGCTCGTAGTGGTTGGAGAACGACTGCCCGAGCTCGAGGTCGTCCTCGAAGAAGAGTCCCGCGTAGTCCCCGGACACGTAGCAGGTGCTGACGTACTGCAGGCGCACGAGCTGGTCGGCGCCCCGGGCGAGGTCGACGACGTGCCGGGTCCCGTCGACGTTCACCGCCCAGGCGGGGCCGGGCGGCACCGACAGGTCGTAGACGGCCGCGAGGTGGAAGATCTCGAGCGGCCCGCGGCGCAGCTCGTCGGCCTCCGCGGGGTCGAGCCCGAGTCCGGGCCGGGTGATGTCACCGACGACGAGGCGGGTGCGGCCGGCGACGGCGGGCTCGGCGCCCTCGATCCGAGCGAGGGTCTGCTTCGCCTGGTCCAGCCACCGCTCCTGCACGAGCGCCACGGCCTGCGCGTCGGGGGCGCGGCGCAGCGTGCGGGGCAGCAGCGCCGTCCCGAGGAACCCGGGGAACCCGGTGAACAGCACGGTCGTCGGCGCGGTCGTCGGCACAGGGGGAGCAGACCACGCCGGTCGTCCGGGTGCTCGCCGACCACCCGAGAAGGCGGCACCCTGTGAGCGCGGTCATGGGACCGGACGGACGGGCACGGAAAGGTGTGCCCACCGCACGGCCCGGGGAATGCACCGCGAACGACACCGGCACGCCCCAGGGGTCCGGCACGCAGTGGAGCGGCGCCGCCGCGGGGAGACAGTGGGAGGGCATACGGTCATGAGCGCGCAGCGCATCGTGGTGGTCGGCGCGGGGTTCGCCGGCTTGAAGTGCGTCCAGCGCCTCGAACGTGAGCTCAAGGGCGAGCTGTCGCGCGGCGAGGTCGAGATCGTGGTGGTGAACCCCCACGACTACATGCTCTACCTGCCCCTGCTGCCGCAGGTGGCGGCCGGGGTCATCACCGCCCAGTCGGTCACCGTGCCGCTGCCGCGGGCCATCAAGCGGGCCCAGCGCCTGCCGGGCCAGGTCGTCGGGCTCGACCTGGACCGCAAGGTGGCGGTGGTCAAGAAGATCAGCGAGGACGTCGTCGAGCTGCCCTACGACCGCCTGGTCATCACCGCGGGCAGCGTCACCCGGCAGTTCGACATCACGGGCCTCGAGGAGCACGGGCTCGGGATGAAGAACCTGGGCGAGGCCGCCTACCTGCGCGACCACGTCCTCTCCCAGCTCGAGCTGGCCAACGCCTCCACCGATCCCGAGGAGCGTGCGGCGCGCTGCAGCTTCGTGGTGGTCGGCGGGGGCTACGCCGGCGTCGAGACCGCGGCCTGCCTCGAGCTGCTCACCGACGCGGCCATGAAGCGCTTCCCGCGCCTCGACCCGACGCTCGTGAAGTGGACCGTCGTGGACATCGCGCCGCGGCTCATGCCCGAGCTGGGGCAGCGCCTCGGCGAGGAGGCCCTCGACCTGCTGCGCCGCCGCGGCATCGGGATCCGGCTGGAGACCGGCGTGGAGGAGGTCACCGACTCCAGCGTCACGCTCACCGACGGCAGCACGATCCCGACGAAGACGCTCGTGTGGACGGCGGGGGTGACCGCCAGCCCGCTGGTCAAGACGTTGAACGTCGAGCTCGTCCGCGGGCGCGTCAAGGCCGGCACCGACCTGCGCCTCGACGGCCACGACGACGTGTTCGTGCTCGGCGACGCCGCCGCGGTGCCCGACCTGACCGCCGAGGACCCGGGCTCCGCGATCTGTCCGCCCACCGCCCAGCACGCCACGCGGCAGGCCGTCACCGCGGCCGACAACGTCGTCCGCTCGCTGCGCGGCGAGCCGCTGCAGGACTACAAGCACCACGACCTGGGCCTCGTCGTCGACCTCGGCGGCACCCAGGCCGTCGCGCACCCGCTGAAGCTGCGCCTGACCGGCATCGTGGCCCAGGCGGTGACCCGCGGGTACCACCTCTACGCGCTGCCGCTGACCCGCACGCGGGTGCGGGTGGTGGCCAACTGGATGCTGCACCTCTTCGGCGGTGACGACTTCATCCGCATCGGCTTCCTCGCCGGGCGGAAGAACGAGACGTCGTCGTTCGAGGAGACCCGGGACTACCTCTCGGAGGACGAGATGAAGGAGCGGGCCGCCGCGGCGTCATGACGCCTGACGACAGGGGGCTCGACGGCGCGGAGCCCGACGACGCGGGCGGGTTCGTCGAGGACGTGTACGCCCGGGACGGGACGCGCCTGCGGCGCTGGGACAACGGTGCCGCGGGCGTGCCCGTCGTCGTGTCCAACGGGCTGGGCGCGAGCCCGACCGCGTGGACGTTCCTGCACGGGCCGGACTGCGGCTACCACGCCACGAGCTGGCACCACCGCGGTCTGGGCGGGTCCGACCGGCCCGCCGACGAGACCCGCATCCGGGTCGACGACCACGTCGACGACCTGTTCACCGTCATGGACGCGGCGGGCATGGACGCCGCGCTCGTCGTCGGCTGGTCGCTGGGCGTGCCGATCGCGATCGAGGCCGCGCGGCGCGCCCCGGAGCGCGTGGCGGGGCTGATGGTGATGGGCGGGGCGGCCACCGGGACGTTCCGGGTGCTGCCGCAGCTCCCGCCCCCGTTCCCGCCCGTGGGCCCCGGCGTCCCCGAGGGGGTCCAGCGCCGCGCGGCGCAGCTCAGCGGCTGGCTGCTGCGCGTCGTCGGCCCGCCCGTGGCGGGGATCATCGACCTGCTCCCGCGCAGCCTGGACGCGAGCCGGGAGGCGCTCGACCGGGCCGGGGTCGACCCGGCGCAGCTCGATCCGACCGGTACGGCGGCGCCGCTGGTCACCCTCGCCGAGGTGGCGCGGCAGTTCGCGCGGCACGACTGGACCTGGTTCTCGCGGCTGGTCCTCGCGGGCGCCGAGCACGAGCGAGCCGACGACGCGGCGCTGGCCGGGATCACCGTGCCGGTCACCGTCGTCAGCGGGAACCTGGACACCCTCGCCCCGCCGGCCGACATGGCCGCGCTGGCCGAGGCCCTGCCCGACGCTCGCCTGGTCCGGCTGCCGGGCTCGCACTTCCTGCCCCTGCAGTTCCCCGACGCGCTGGCCGGCGAGCTCGAGGCGCTGGCGCGACGCGCCCACCTCTGAGGGACCCCTCAGGTCCGGCGGAGCACCTTCTCGGCCAGGAAACGCAGCGCGAGGTCGTACCCGGTCACCCCGGCCCCGGCGATCACGGCCGTGGCTACCGGTGACACGTAGGAGTGGCTGCGGAACGACTCACGGGCATGGACGTTCGACAGGTGCACCTCGACCACGGGCACGGGCAGCGCGGCCAGGGCGTCCCGCAGGGCCACGGACGTGTGCGTGTAGCCGCCCGGATTGATGATCACTCCGGCGAAGTCGGTCATCGCCTCGTGCACGGTGTCGATGAGGACGCCCTCGTGGTTGCTCTGGCGGGCGTCGACCTCCAGGCCCAGCTCGCCGGCGGTCCGCCGGCAGCGCTCGACCAGGTCGGCGAGGGTGTCGGTGCCGTACACGGCGGGCTCGCGGCGGCCCAGGAGATCCAGGTTCGGGCCGTTGACGACCAGTACGCGGCGGGGGTTCGCGCGCCACTCCATCGGGGGTTCCTAACGACGTGGGTGTCATTCGGGGGTCAAGCGGACGGGTGGGACGGCCGATGAGGAGACAACGCCCACCGGCCGACGGTGGAGCGAACCACCCCCGCCCCACCCGGACGGAGTCTTCATGAGGACTGTTCTGATCTGCGACGACCGCCGCAGTGTCCGCGAAGGACTGACGCGCGTCATGTCCGCGGTGCCCGGCGTCCAGCGCATCGACTGTGTCTCCACCGCGGACGAGCTGCTCACCCGCTACGCCCGCCAGAGCGCGGACGTCGTGTTCGTGGGCACGCAGCGCGCCGTCGCCTCCGGCGCCGAGGCCACCCGTCGCCTCATGGCCGCGCACCCCCAGGCCAACGTCATGGTCTTCGGCGCCCCCGACGACGCCGGCAGCATCGCCGCCGCGATCGCCGGCGGGGCCCGCGGCTACCTGCGCTGGGACGCCTCGCGCCCCGAGCTCGTCGCCGCCCTCGCCCACTCCGCCGTCGGCGCCGAGGCCGGTGCCATGCCGATGCAGCGCACGGCGTCGCCCGGCGCGGGCGTCAACCTCACCGAGCGCGAGATGCAGGTCCTGCGCGGCATGAGCCAGGGCAAGAGCAACGGGCAGATCGGGCGCGAGCTCTACCTGTCCGAGGACACGGTCAAGACCCACGCTCGCCGCCTGTTCCGCAAGCTCTCGGCCGCGGACCGCGCGCAGGCCGTGGCGCAGGGCTTCCGCTGCGGGCTGGTCTCCTGAGACCGAGCTCGGGCGTGCTCACGGGCGGTCCCGCCGGGTCGGAGGCGGCAGGATCCCCGACGAGCGTGGTGTCTCGCGGCTACTGGCTGGTATCGCTCGCCCGGCGAGCGATACCAGCCAGTAGCCGCCGGTGCGTGGGTCAGGGGCCGACGACCGTGCGGATGCGGTCGTCGCGCAGCTCGGTGCGGGTCCGGCGGTGCGTGCCGAACCGGTGGCGGATGCCGTCGGGCGCGGCGAGCCACCCCTGGTAGGCGTCGAGCACGACCTCGCGGCGCTCGCCGGCGTCGTCGCGGACGGTGATCGTGTACGAGGTGTCGCGGGCGAACCGGAAGCGCGGGGCGGGGGGAACGGCCATGGTGCCCCCGATGCTACGGGTCCGGACGGATTTCGACGGTGGCACGCGCGGGGAGTCGGTGCCACGGTGCGGACCATGGTCATCGAGATCGACACGGTGCGTGCGGCCTGGGCCGCGGGACGCGCCGCCCGCAACGGCTGGCTGACCGTCCCCGACCCGCACCTCGTCGAGGTCGTGGCGGCCTACGCCGCCGGGCACGACGTGCTCGACGCCCTGACGCTCGACCTGCAGCACGGCCTGTTCGACCGCGCGGGCACGGCGCACGCCGTCCGCGCGATCGAGGCCCACGGCCTCGCCCCGCTGGTGCGCCTGCCCGCGGTCGAGGAGTCGACGATCGGGTTCGTGCTGGACCTCGGCGTGCGCGGCGTCATCGCGCCGATGGTGTCCGACGTCGACGTCGCCGCCGAGCTCGTCGCCGCGTGCCGCTACCCGCCGGCCGGGCGCCGCTCGTTCGGGCCCGTGCGCACCGCGCTGCGGGCCGGCGCGGACCCGGTGGCCGCGGCGGACACGGTGCTGGCGTTCGCGATGATCGAGACCGCCGACGCGCTGGACAGGGCTCCGGAGATCGCCGCCGTCCCGGGTCTGGACGGCCTGTTCGTCGGCCCCGGCGACCTGGGCGTCGCGCTCGGTCTCGGGCCCGCCCAGGACCGCGGGGAGCCCGCGATCCACGACGCGTTCCGGCGGGTCCTCGACGCCTGCGCGGCGGCCGGTGTGCGGGCCGCGGTGCACGCCACCGACCCCGGCTACGCCGCCGCCCGCGCCGCCGACGGTTTCGCGCTGGTGACGACGTGGTCCGACGTGCCCGCCCTCGCCGCCGGCCTCGACGCGGCCAAGGCCGGTTTCGTCGCGTAGCGGACCGGTCCTGTCCTCCTGTCAGGGCAGACTGACCGCGTGCTCGAGACCTCCGCCCGCCTGCTGCGGCTGCTCTCGCTCCTGCAGGCCCGTCCCGAGTGGACCGGCCCGGAGCTGGCCGAGCGCATGGGCGTCACCACCCGCACGGTGCGCCGCGACGTGGACAAGCTGCGCGGGCTCGACTACCCCGTCGAGGTCGGCTTCGGGCCCGGCGGGGGCTACCGGCTGGGTTCCGGGGCCGCGCTGCCGCCGCTGCTGCTCGACGACGACGAGGCGGTCGCCGTCGCGGTCACCCTGCGCACCGCGGCCGGCTCGGGTGTGGCGGGGACGGGGGAGACGGCGCTGGCCGCGCTGGTCAAGCTCGAGCGGATCCTGCCGGCGCGGCTGCGGGCGCGGATCACGGCGATCCCGGTGGCGACGGTGGCGCCGCGGGTCGCGGCGACCGTCGACCCCGCCGTGCTCGCGGCCGTCGGCGCCGCCTGCCGCGACCGGCGCGTCCTCGAGATCGACTACACCGCCCGCGACGGCGCCCCCACCCGCCGGCACATCGAGCCGATCCACCTCGTCGCCTGGGGCCGGCGCTGGTACCTCGTCGCGTGGGACCGTGACCGGGACGACTGGCGCACGCTGCGCGTCGACCGCATGGTGCCGCGCCTGGCCCCGGACGGCCTGCCCACCGGGCCGCGCTTCGCGGCGCGCGCGGTGCCCGGCGGCGACCCCGCGGCCTTCGTCGCCGACCGCGTCGCCGACGTCCGGCCGTTCCGCTGCGTCGTGCGCGTCGCGGCGCCGGCGGAGCGGGTGCGCGCCACGATCTGGACCGACCAGGTGCGCGTCGAGGAGCTCGGCCCCGACGCCTGCCGCGTGCGGCTCTCGACCGACGACGCCCGCGCCGCCGCGCTGATCCTCACGGGGCTGGACACCGACTTCGTGGTCGAGTCGCCCGACACGCTGGGCGACGAGCTGCGACGGGTGGCCGACCGCTACGCCCGCGCAGTCGGCGCTCCGCGGGTCGACCAGCCGGTCGACTAGCCGACCACCCCGCCCACCAGGTAGCCGATCCCGTAGGTCACCGCGAGCCCGAGGCCGCCGCCGACCACGACCCGCAGCACCGCCCGCCGCGGGGCCGCCCCGCCGAGGCGCGCACCGAGCCACCCGGCCAGCCCCAGCGCCAGGAGCACCACGGCGACCGTGACCGGTACCCGCCACGACGCCGTGGTCACGAGCACGGCGACGAGGGGGAGCAGCGCTCCGGTGACGAACGCGACCGCCGACGCCGCCGCCGCCCGCCACGGGCTGGTCAGCTCCTCGGGGTCGAGGTGCAGCTCGGCGTCCACGTGCGCGGCGAGGGCGTCGTGCTCGGTGAGCTCGACCGCCACCTGCCGCGCCGTCTCCCGCGACAGGCCCTTCCCCTCGTACAGCTCGGTGAGCTCCTCGAGCTCCTCCTCGGGCGTCTCGCGCAGCTCGCGACGCTCCTTGGCGAGCTGGGCACGCTCCGAGTCGCGCTGGCTGGACACCGAGACGTACTCGCCGAGGGCCATCGACACCGCGCCGGCGACGAGCCCCGCGACCCCCGCCGTGGCGATCGGCCCGCGCTCGATCGTCGCCCCGGCCACCCCCACCACGATCCCGGCGGTGGAGACGATGCCGTCGTTGGCGCCGAGGACGCCGGCCCGCAGCCAGTTCAGCCGCTGGGACAGCTCCCCGCCGTGGGGCTCGGGGTGCACGACGGTGTCGTCGGTGGCGGGTTCTGACATGCCTCCAGCGTCCCACGGAGACTGGAACGGTTCCAGAAAGCTGAGGCTCGCCTTGGTCGATCCGGGGCGATCCGGGTCGATCGGAGTCGATCCCGTCGATTCACGGCGATCCGGCGCCGGGAGGCGCACGATGGAGGAGCCGGTCGGGCCCATCGGGGATGCCCGGCGGGTGGGAGGAGGCGCCGTGAACCAGCCGGCCCACGACGACGCGCGCGACGACCGTCGCGAGCCCGACCTGCGGGTGGGCGACGCGGACCGCACCGCGGCCCTGGACGCCCTCGGTGTGCACCTCGGTGCCGGCCGCCTGGACGTCGACGAGTTCGGCGACCGTTCGGAGCGCGCCGCCGTGGCGGTCCGGCGCTCCGAGATCGAGGCGCTCTTCCACGACCTGCCCGCCCCGCACCCCCCGCTGCCGCAGCGGCCCGCACGCGCGGTCGAGGAGACCGCCGTCCGGGCCCGTCCCGTGCCGGGGCCGCCGGTCCACCACGGCTCCGGCCCCGCGTTCGCGGCGATCACGCTGCTCGTGCTGCTGGTGCCGCTGGTGGTGGTCGCCGCGGGCGCGGGCGCGCCCGGCGGGTTCCTGCTCTTCCCGCTGCTGTTCATCGTGTTCGCGAACGCGCGCCACGGCCGGTGGCACGGCCGGGGACCGGGCGGCCCCGGCGGTCCCCACGGCGGCCCGCGAGATCGGTGGTGAGAGGGGCTGGCGCTCTCCGCGCGGATGAGGTTAGGCTAACCTCAACGCTGCGCGGGTGTTGTGGTGGCGCCCAGCTGCAGCGGCGAGAGGTGGGCCCGGGCTCGAGGGACGAGCCCGGGCCCACCGACCTCACCTGCATACCACGCCGAGCTCCCCGCCGCCTCCCCGTGCGCGTGGGACGCCACCTCCCGACGTGCCGCCGGGCCCGCCTCTTGGGAAGCTGACCGGGATGGTCACCACCGAAGAGGTCGTGCTGCTCGACGAGTCCGGCGTGGCCGCGGGGACGGCGTCGAAGGCCGACGTGCACCACGCCGACACCCCGCTGCACCTCGCGTTCTCCTGCTACGTGTTCGACGGCCGGGGCGACCTCGTCGTCACGCGGCGCGCGCGCAGCAAGGCGACCTTCCCCGGGGTCTGGACCAACACCTTCTGCGGCCACCCGGCCCCCGGCGAGCCGATGGACCTCGCGATCCGCCGCCGCGCCCGCCAGGAGCTCGGCATCGACGTCGACGAGCTGCGCCTCGTGCTGCCCGCCTTCCGCTACCGCGCCGAGCAGGGCGGCGTGGCGGAGAACGAGATGTGCCCGGTGTTCGTGGCACGCACCGCCGAGGCGCCGGGCGAGCCGGACCCGTCCGAGGTCGACGAGATCCGCACCGTGGCCTGGGCGCCGTTCCGCGACGACGTGCTGGCCGGCTCGTGGCCGGGCATCTCGCCGTGGTGCGCCGACCAGGTCCGCGACCTCACCCGCCTCGGTCCCGACCCCGTGGGGTGGGCGCCGGGCGACCCGCGGGCCCTGCCGCCGGCGGCGTTCCTCGCGTCCTGACCGATGAGTCCGCGGCGTCGGGACGGTTCCACCGGGTGGACACACCACCCACCGAGGAGGAACCGATGACCGACGCCGAGGAGCGGGTGCGCGAGCTCGTCCTGCGCTGGGCCCGCGCCGTGCACGCCGGCGACCTGGACGCGGTCCTGGCCGACCACGCGGACGACATCGTCGTGTTCGACGTCCCGCCGCCCCACGACGGCGTGCGCGGCCGGGAGGCCTACGCCGCGACCTGGCCGCCGTTCTTCGGCTGGCAGGCGTCCGGGGCGCTCTTCGAGGTCGTCGAGCTGGACGTCACGGCGGGCGAGGACGTCGCCTTCGCCCATGCGCTGCTGCGCTGCGACACCCCCGCCGAGCTCGCCGCCCACCCCGACCGCCGCCTGCGCCTGACGGTCGGCCTGCGCCGGGAGCGCGGCCGGTGGGTGGTCGCGCACGAGCACCACTCGTTCGCCGACGAGACGCCGATCGCCGAGGACGACGAGCGCGCCGTGCGCGAGGTGCACCGCCGCTGGGCCGAGGACACCGCGGCGGGCGACCTCGACGCGCTCGTGGCCCCGATCGCCGAGGACGTCGTGTCCTACGAGCACGGCGGTCCGCTGCAGTACGTCGGCATCGACGAGGTGCGGGAGGTGTGCCGGGCGGGCCTGGAGTCCTCGCCCGACCCGGTGGCGTGGACGATCCCCGACCTGCAGGTGCGCACCGGGGGCGATCTCGCGGTGTCGTGGGGCATCGACGAGATCACGCCCGGCGACGCGGGCACCGTGCGCTCGCGCGGCACCCGCGTGTTCCGCCGGACGCCCGAGGGCTGGCGGATGGTCCACCAGCACCTGTCGTTCCCGCTGCCGGAGTGACCCGCGGTCAGGGGCGCGGCGCCCCCGGGTAGGTGCCGACGTGCCAGGTGTTGCCCTCGGGGTCGCGCACGCTGGTGTCGTGGGAGCCGTAGTCGGTGTCGAAGGGCTCGGCGACGAGCTCGCCGCGACCGTCGGCGCGAACCCGCGCGGCGAGGGCGTCGACGTCGGCGGCCGCGGGCAGGACGACGTAGGCGCTGAACGAGCCGGGCCCGGTCACGCGCCCCTCGTTGTCGGGGCGCCGCTGGCCCATCATGATCCCGCCGCCCGCGGGCCACGCGAGCTCGGCGTGGTGCACGACGCCGGCGTCGTCGGTGTACGCCACGACCTCGACGAAGCCCATCACCTCGCGGAGGAAGGCCATGAGGGCCGGGGCGTCGGCGGCGGCCAGCGTGGGCCACACCTGCGGGGGCGGGGTCTTGGTGTCGGTGCTGTCGGTAGCCATGCCGCTCACGGTGCCGGTTCGAGGGGCACCGCGTCTTGGATGTATCCGATCTCCTCGGCGATCCAGCGCGTGGGGGAGCAGCCGGCGAGCGCGCCGAACTCGCGGGTGAGGTGCGCCTGGTCGGCGTAGCCGGCGTCGACGGCGAGCTCGGCGAGGTGCAGCGGCGTCCCGGCCGCGGCCCGGGCGGCGAGGCTGCGGCGGGTGCGGTCGAACCGCGCCATGCGGCCCGCGACCTTGGGGGCGACACCGACCTCGGCGCGGAAACGCTGCCCGAGGTGGCGCTCGCTCCAGCCGACCTCGTCGGCGAGCGCGCGCACCGGGACCGTCCCGGCCGACGACACCACCCGCCGCCACGCCTGCCGGACCTCCGGCGCCACGGGCCGGGCCTCGTCGTCCAGCGCGCGGTGCAGGACCTCGTCGAGCGCGGCGAAGCGGCCGGCCCACCCGTCGGCGGACTCGACCCGTTCCTGCATCTCGCGGGCGAGGGCGCCGAGGACGTCGTCGGCGTCGACGGTCACCCCCGCGATCTCCGACGCCGGCCGCCGCAGCAGCGCCCGCGCCGCCAGCGGGTCGAGCGAGATCTGCACGCCGGACTGCCGGCCCTCGTGCACGATCGTCTCGGGCGTGGTGTGCAGCCCGCCGAGGGCGGTGCGCCGCCGCACGAGCCCACCGTCGGGCCCGCGCATCACCAGCGGCACCCCGAACGTGACGATGAACGTCAGGTACGGCGACGGCAGGCCGCGGTGCACGCCCGGGTCGCCGGTCATGTCGTAGCCCTGGAAGGTGACGTGCCGGGCCAGGGCGCCGGTCGGGCGCCCCGCGCGGGCGTCCCCGTGCTCGGCCACGACGCCAGTCTGGCGTGCGCCACGGGCCGCGTCACGCCGTGGCGTCCCGGCGACCCCTCCGCGCGCCCGTGGCGCGGGACGATCTCCGCGCGGCAGGATCCCGCCGACCGCACGCCCGCACCGGATGGAGCAGAGCACCGTGATCCTCATCAACGTCAAGTGGACGGTGAAGCCGGAGTACGCCGAGCAGTTCCCCTCGCTCGTCGCGGAGTTCACCGACGCGGTGCGGCAGGAGCCCGGCAACATCTTCTTCGAGTGGGCGCGCCACCTCACCGAGGAGAACACCTACGTCCTGATCGAGGCGTTCCAGGACGACGCGGGCGAGGCGCACGTGCAGTCCGACCACTTCAAGGCGTTCGTCGAGCAGGCGCCGGACTGGGTCTCCCAGAAGCCGCGGATCATCAATGTGCAGAACGTGCCGCAGGACGGCTGGGGCGAGATGGGCGAGATCGCGCCCCGTTAGGCGCCGGTCGCGGCCGGTCGGGGCGCCTCCCCGGCCGGCCGCTCCTCGGGGGGCGTCCCGGTGGCCCGGGCCCGCGGGAGCAGTCGCCACGCGCCGACGGCGGCCACGGCGAGCACCGCCGCGCCGAGCACCGCGGCGACCTGCAGGCCGGCCGTGAAGGCCTCCCGCGCGGCGGCCAGGAGCGCCGGGTCGAGCCCCGACGCGACGGCGCCCCCGAGCGTCTCCAGGCCGGTCCGGCCGGTGAACACCGCCGCGGCGAGGCTCCCGAGCACCGCCGTGCCCAGCGCGCCGCCCAGCTCGTAGCCGGTCTCGGAGATCGCCGACGCGGCTCCCGCCCGGTCGGCGGGGGCGGCGCCGAGGATGAGGTCGTTGGTCAGGGCCTCGGCCAGCGCCACCCCGCCCCCGAGCAGCACGAAGCCGGCGAGGACCCCCGCGAGCCCGCCGAGCGCGGCCACGAGGACGAGCCCGAGCGCGGCGGCGCCCAACCCGGCGCCCACGAGGGCGGGCGGGGCGAGCCGGCGCGCCAGCCGCGCGGCCACGAGCGCGCCGGCCACGCCCGCCACCGAGCCCGGCAGCATCCACAGCGCCGAGGAGAGCGGACCGAGGCCGAGCACCAGCTGCAGGTGCTGCGGCAGCAGCACGAGCAGGCCGACCAGCGCGAACACCCCGAGCAGGTTGGTGGCGACCGACACCGAGAACGCCCGCCGCCGGAAGAGGGCGAGGTCGAGCAGCGGGTGGGCGGCGCGGCGCTGGCGGCGCACGAACAGCACGCCGCCGCCGAGGCCGACGACCGCCGCGGCGAGCGCCGCGAGCGACGGGCCCTCGGTGGCCAGGGTCTTCACCGCGGCGACGAGCGGCACCAGGGCGACCAGGGACAGCACCGCGGAGAGCAGGTCGAACGGGCCGGGCCGCGGGTCGCGGCTCTCCGGCAGCACGACCGGTCCGACCACGAGCAGCAGCATGATCACCGGCACGTTGACCAGGAACACCGAGCCCCACCAGAAGTGCTCGAGCAGGACGCCCGCGACCACCGGCCCGGCCGCCGCGCCGCCGGAGAACGCGGCCGACCACACGGCCACCGCGGTCGCGCGCCGCCGCGGCTCGGGGAACACGGTCTTGATGAGCGAGAACGTCGAGGGCATCAGCGTCGCCCCGCCGAGCCCGAGCAGGGCGCGGGCGGCGACGAGCGCCCCCGCGGTCGGCGCGAAGGCGGCCGCCACAGAAGCCAGGCCGAAGGCGGCGGAGCCCCAGAGCAGCAGGCGGCGGCGCCCGATGCGGTCGCCGAGCGTCCCCATCGTGACCAGCAGGCCGGCGAGCACGAACGAGTAGGCGTCGACGATCCAGAGCTGCTCGGCCGCGCCCGGCGCGAGGTCCTCGGCGAGCGCGGGCAGGGCCGTGCCCAGCACCGTCATGTCGATGCTGATGAGCAGCACCGGCAGCACGAGCACGGCGAGCGCGAGCCGCGGCGACGTCCGCATGAGCTATACCGTCCAGACGGTCAAGTTTCGGTCGTCTCCGAAACTACACCGGCTGGACGGTCTAGTGTCAACGCCGTGCCTCGCCCGTCACAGCGCGACCGCATCCTCGACGCCTACACCGACCTCGTCGTCACCTCGGGCCCCGAGACGGTCACCCTCGACGCCGTCGCCACCGCGGCCGGCGTCTCCAAGGGCGGGCTGCTCTACCACTTCGGCTCGCGGGAGGCGCTGCTCGAGGGCCTGCTCGACCGCGGGCGGGAGCTCGCCGACGCCGACCTCGCGGCGGCCCGCGCCGCGCCGGAGGGCATCGCCCGCTACTACCTGCGCACGTCGGTCGACGAGCCCGCGGCGGGCAGCCCCGTCTACCGGACGACCGTCGCCATGATCAAGCTGTCGACCACGGAGCCGCGGGCCGCCGAGGTCACCCGCCGGTGCCTCGAGGCCTGGCGCGCCGCGCTCGCCGAGGAGCTGGCCGATCCCCTGGCCGCCGACCTCGTGGCGGCCGTCGGCGACGGCATCTACCTCCGCGCGATCGTGGGGGAGTCGAGCCGGGCGCTCGGCGCGGCCGTCGAGGAGGTGCTGCGACGAGCGGCCCCGCGGTGACGACGGTCTCGGCCCGCCGTCGGTGACCGGTGGGACGGCCGCCGTCGGCGGCCGGGTGTTGCGCCCGTGTGAAGCTGATGTTCCCGCTGGTCGACGGCTCGTCCCGGTGGTCGAGGACACGGTGTGCCCAGCTCCGCCCTGCCTCACCCTGGGGACGTGGAGCAGGACGACGAGATCCGCCGACGCGTCGCGGACGACCGGTTCGCCGCCCTGGTGCGGGCCCTGGAGCAGGAGGACCCGCGGTTCGTGCGCCGGGTCAGCGCCCCGACGAGGGGCCGGCTCTCCGCCGGCGGCCTCATGGTCTTCGGGGGCCTGGTCGCCACCGTCGTCCTCGGTGCGCTCCCGCTCGTGCTCGGGCTGCACCTCGGCGTCCCCGCTCTGGTGGTCATCGGGGCGGTCGGCTGCGTCGCCCTGCCGGTCGGGGTCCCGATCCTGCTCGGGACCGTGCTGCGCCGCATGCGCCCGCTGCTGCGCTAGCCGTCCCGGCGCGGGGCGTCACGCCGCCACGGCGTCGACGCGCCGGCGCAGGCCGGCGAGGTCGCGCACGACGAAGCGGCGCCCGTCCTTGACGAGCAGGCCCTCGGCCACCAGCCGGGAGAGCTCGCGGCTCGTCGTCACCCGGGTCAGGCCGACCATCAGCGCGAGCTCGTCCACGGCCGGCCGCACCGAGAGCCCGGCCGCGCCGGGCGAGCCGGGACCGGCCGGCGCGCCGTAGGCCTCGACGAGGTGCCCGAGCAGCAGCGTCACGCGCTCGCGGGCGGGCAGGCCGTCGAGGAAGACGTGCAGGTGCAGCACCCGCTGCTTGTGGGCGACGCGTCGCACGACCTCCACGAGCAGCTCCGGGTCGTCCCGCGCGGTCTCGACGAGCACGTCGCGCCCTACGGTGAGCACCCGGCACGGGGTCGCCGCCGTCGCCGACACGGGGTGCGGGCCGCCGTCGAAGCACGCCCCCTCGCCGAGGCTCGCGCCCGGCTCGGCCCACGAGATCACCCGCACCGTGCCGTCGGGTCGCAGCATGTGCACCCGCACCCGCCCGGACACCAGCACCGGGAACGACGACGACGTGTCGCCCTGCCGGTAGAGGTGCTCGCCGGCGCGGACGTGCCGCAGCACGCCGAGGGACTCGATGCGCCGGCTGACGGCGCCGGTCTCGGCGAGCAGGAACGGCGACACCGTGGGAGCGCGCACGGCCGGAGCCTAGGCCGGACCGGCACCCGTCGAAAGGGACGAAGCAGGCGCCGGCCCGGCGGTCGTCGGCGGCGATCAGGCTGCGGCCGGCTCCGCCGACACCTCGATCGACGCGGCGTCGGTGTCGGGCAGGGCCAGGGTGCACAGCAGGCTCACCACCGAGATCCCGGCGAGCAGCACGCCGATGGCGAGGCTGGACCCGAACGACGCGACGAGCGCGGTCGCGATCAGCGGCACGACGCCGCCGCCGAGGACGCCGGCGAGGTTGTAGGCCATGCCGGCGCCGGTGTAGCGGTAGTGGGTCGGGAACAGCTCGGGCAGCTGCGCGCCCTGGGGTCCGTAGGCGATGCCGACCACGCCGAGCACCACCGACAGGCCGAGGCCGAACGCCCAGCCGGTGCCGATGTCGAGGATCGGGAACGCGACGATCCCGCCGAGGACCGACAGCGCGTTCCCGATGATGATCATCTTCCGGCGTCCGACGCGGTCGGAGAGGATCGCGCCGGCGATGGTCGTCACGGCGAAGACGAGCCCGCCGATGATGCCCATGGCGAGCACGGTGGTGCGCGGGAGCTGGAGCTGCTGGGTGCCGTAGCTCGTCAGGTACGTGACGCCGATGTAGAAGAACGCGAACACGGCCATCGTCGAGCCGGCGCCCAGCAGCACGCGGCGCGGGTGGGTGGTGAGCACCTCGGCCACCGGCATGCGCGTGCTGACGTTCTTGTCGCGCGACCGGAACGCCGCGGTCTCCGTGATCGCGAGCCGTACGTAGAGCCCGACCGCGACGAGCAGGACGCTGGCGATGAACGGCACGCGCCAGCCCCAGGCCAGGAACGACTCGTTGCTCATGGTCAGCGCGGTGGTCAGGAACGTGGCGCTGGCCAGCGCGAACGCCACCGACGGGCCGAGCTGGGGGAAGAGGGCGTACTTGCCGCGGGTCTTGCCGGGCGAGTTCTCCGCGGTGAGCAGCGTCGCGCCGGCCCACTCCCCGCCGACCGCGAGGCCCTGCAGGATGCGGAGGATCACGAGCAGGATCGGGGCGAGGATGCCGATGGTCCCCGTCGTGGGCAGCAGGCCGATGGCGAGCGTCGACAGGCCCATGAGCAGCAGCGTGGTCACGAGGGTGCGCTTGCGCCCGAGCCGGTCGCCGAAGTGCCCGAACAGCACCGACCCGAACGGGCGGGCCACGAACGCGACCCCGAACGTCGCCAGCGCGAGCGCCGTGCCCGCGGCCGCCCCCAGCGAGGGGAAGAAGACCTTGTTGAACACGAGCGCGGCGGCGGTGCCGTAGATGAAGAAGTCGTAGAACTCGATGACCGTGCCGGTCATGCTCGCGACGGCGATGCGCCGCATCGGGGGTGGCGCGCTGCTCACGGGGCCTCCTGAACGTTCGGACGGGCGCGCCGAGTGTCCGTTTCGGGAGGTTCGCGGTCTGTATCACACACGACAGACGGACCAAGCGGTTCGTGGTGGCACGCTGCGTGCCGCACCGCGACCAGCGGCGATACCGGCCGGTAGGCTCGCAGGACATGACCATCCTGGTGGCCGTCACCGACGACAGCCCGGGCGCGGCGGCGCTGGAGGTCGCGCTCGCCGAGGGCGCGGTCCGCGGCGTCGGCGTCGTGGCGCTCAACCTGCGCCCCACCCCGCTGGAGGTCCCCGACGGCGCGACCGTCATCGATCGCGTGCTCGGGGTGGAGGACGGCGACGCCGTGCTCGAGCGTCTCGAGGCCGACGCCGACCTCGACCTGCTCGTCATCGGCGTGCGCCGCCGCAGCCCCGTCGGCAAGGCGTTCCTCGGCGACGTCGCGCAGCGGCTGCTGCTCGAGGCCGAGGTGCCGGTCCTGGCCGTGAAGGACGGGCCCTAGGAGCCCGTCCCGGCGTGGTGGATGTCGCCGACCAGCGCGGCGAGCACGTCGTCGAGGGCGACCACGCGCTCGGGCTCGCCACCCCCGTCGGCCACCAGCGCGAGGTGCGCCCCGCTGCGCCGCATCCCCGTGAGGGCGTCGGCGAGCGGGGTGTCCGCGGCCAGGTTCGTCAGCGGGCGCACGAGGCGGGCCGGCAGCGGCGCGTCCCGCGGCGGGGCGGGCGGGCCGAGCAGGTCCTTGACGTGCACGTAACCGTGCCAGCCGCGCTCGTCGCGCAGCGGCAGGCGCGAGAAGCCCCGCGCGTGGGCCAGCGCCTCGAGCTCGGCGACCGTCGCGCCGGGCCGCGCCGTGACGACGTCGCCGACCGCAACCGCGTCCAGCGTCGCGTCGGAGAACCCGAGCGCGCCGTGCACGAGGGCGGCCTCGTCGCGGTCGAGCAGCCCGTGCGCCCGCGACTGCTCGACCAGCCCCGCGACCTCGTCGCGGCTGAAGGCGCTGGTCATCTCGTCGCGCGGCTCCACGCGCACCGCCCGCAGGGTCAGGTTGGCGATGCCGTTGAGCACCCACAGGAACGGCCGCAGCACCGTCACGACGGCGACCAGCGGCGGCGCGAGCACCATGGCCGCGCGGTCGGGCACGGCCAGGGCGATGTTCTTCGGCACCATCTCGCCGACCGTCACGTGCAGGTACACGACGATCAGCAGCGCGATCACGAACGCGACGGGGTGCACGGCCGCCTCGGGCAGGCCGAGCGCGGCGAAGAGCGGCTCGATCGCCGCTGCGACGGCGGGCTCTCCGAGCGCGCCGAGGCCCAGCGAGCAGATGGTGATGCCGAGCTGCGCCCCGGCCATCATCAGCGAGACGTTCTCCATCGCCCGCACGGTCACCCGCGCGGCCCACGACCTCGCCGCCCGCGGCTCGAGGGTGGCGCGGCGCGCGGAGATCAAGGCGAACTCGGCGCCGACGAAGAAGGCGTTGACCGCGAGCAGCACGACGGCGACGGCGATCCCGGTCCCGGTGCTCACGACGACACCAGCTCCAGACGGACGTCGACGACCCGCCAGCGCTCCACGGCCTCGACCGTCAGGCGCACGTCCTGCTCGTCGATCTCGCCGAGCTCCTCGCCCGGGCGCGTCGCGGTGACGGTGACGGTGTCGCCCCGCGAGGGCACGCGGCCGAGGTGCTCGGCGAGCAGGCCGGCGAGGGTGTCGTACTCGGGGGAGTCCGGCAGCGTCCAGCCGACGAGCGTGGAGGCCTCGTCGGGGCGCAGGCGGCCGTCGGCGCGCCAGACGCCCTCGCCGACGCGGCGGCCGGGCGGGGTGGCCGGGTCGTGCTCGTCGCGGACCTCGCCGACGAGCTCCTCGACGAGGTCCTCGAGCGTGACCAGGCCCGCGACGTCGCCGTACTCGTCGACGACCAGCGCGAGCTGGACCTCGCCGGCGCGCAGCTGCGTGAGGAGCCGGTCGAGGTCGAGCGTCTCCGGGACCGCCTCGACGGGCCGGGCCAGGCCGCCGACCGGCGTGCTCGCGCGGTCGGCGTCGGCGACGCCGAGGGCGTCGCGGACCTGCACGACGCCCGGCTCCGCGTGCTCGTCGAGCACCGGGAAGCGCGAGCGACCGGTGGCCGCCGCGCGCTCGAGCAGCGTCGCGACCGTGTCGGCCGGATCGAGGGTCGCCATCGCGCCGCGCGGGGTCATGACGTCGCCGGCGTGGCGCTCGGTGAAGGCCAGCGTGCGCTGCACCAGCGTCGCGGTCTCGCCGGGGAGCGTGCCCTGGTCGGCCGAGCGGCGGACCAGCGAGAACAGCTCCTCGGCCGAGCGGGCCGACGCGAGCTCCTCGGTGGGCTCCACGCCGACGGCGCGCACGAGCGTGTTCGAGGTGTTGTTGAGCAGCGCCACCAGCGGCCGCGTCGCGGTGGTGAACGCGCGCATGACGCCCTGCACCGCGCGGGAGGTGCCGCGCGGCGCGCTGATGGCGAGGTTCTTCGGCACGAGCTCGCCGAAGACCATGGTCACGGCGGTCGAGAGCACCAGCGCCACGATCAGCGACACCGCCGACGCCCCGGCTCCCGAGAGCCCCAGCGACGTCAGCGGCCCGGCCAGCAGGCGGGCGATCGCGGGCTCGGCGAGGAACCCGATCGCGAGGTTGGTGATCGTGATGCCGAGCTGGGCGGCCGAGAGCTGCGTGGACAGCGAGCGCAGCGCGGTGAGCACCCCGCGCGAGCGCCGGTCGGTCTCGGCCTCCCGCTCGATCGCGGCGCGGTCGACGCCGACGAAGGCGAACTCGGCGGCGACGAACACGCCGCACGCGACGACGAGCACCACCGCCGCGAGGATGAGCAGGATCTCGGTCACGGGCGCACCGGACCGGTGGGTCGGACGGGCCGTCGCCGGCGGCGGCGGGTCATGGGCTCCTCAGCGGTGACTGTGTCGAAGCGGACAATGCGGTCAACGGATCGCTGCGGGGCCGAGTTCCCGTCCGTGACCCGGCTCGCGGGACCGTGCTGTGATCGGGAGCGTGCGCACCCCGGACGTCCGTCTCACCGTCGCCGGGGTCGCGGTGGTCGGCGTCGCCTACGGGATGGGCCGGTACGCCTTCGGCCTGACGCTGCCGTCGCTGCGCGACGACCCGTCGCTCTCGCCGTCGGGTCTCGACGACGCCGTCCTCGGCCTCATCGCCTCGGGCTCCTTCGCCGGCTACCTCGCGGGGCTGCTGCTCGCGCCCGTCGTCGGGCGGCGGTCCGGTCCGCGGGCCCCGACCACCGTGGGCAGCGTGTGCGGGCTGGTCGGCGGCCTGCTCGTCGCGGTGTCGCCGTCCCCGCTGGTGCTGGCGGTGGGGACGGTGCTCGCCGGCAGCGCCGCGGGCTGGGTGTGGGCGGCGTACTCCGACCTCGCGGCCGTCGTCGTGGACGTCCCGCGCCGCCCGCGCGTCCTCGCGGTCATCTCGACCGGGACAAGCGCGGGCCTCGTCGTCACCGGCCTCGTCGGGCTGGCGGCGATCGGGGTGCCGGGGTGGCGGCTGGTGTGGGTGGCGATCGGCGTCGCCTCGGCGGCGGCCGGCCTGCTCAACCTGCGCTGGACGCCCCGGGTGCCGCCCGCGCCGGCGGGCCGGGCGGGCCGCCTGCCCCTGCGCGGCCTCGGCGTGCCGATCGCCTACTCGATCGCCTTCCACGTCGGCGTCACGACGTTCTTCACCTGGGCCGCCGACGTCCTGCGCCGCGCCGCCGTCGCGCCCGGCTGGGCGCCGGTGCTCTACGCCCTGGTCGGCGTCGTCGGGCTCGTCGGGCTGGGCGTCGGCGGGTGGTGCGCGCGGTTCGGCACGGTCCGCGTCGCCGCGGCCTGTCTGCTGTTCCTCGGGGCCTCGCTGGTCGTCCTCGGTGCCGGGCCGGCGTCCGGGCTCGTGGCGATGGTGGCCGCCGCGCTCTACGCGCCGGGGATCATGGGTGGCGCCGCCGTGCTCGCGGTGTGGACCGCCGAGATCGCGCCCGAGCGGTCGGGACAGGCGCTGACCGTCGTCGTCGCCGTGGGGGCCGTCGCCGCGGTCGTCGCGCCGGCGGTGGTGGGCGTGCTGCTCGGGGCCGTGAGCCTCGCCGCCGTGCTGATCGGGCTCGCCGTCCTCCTCGTGGTCACCGCGGTGGCGATCACGGCTCGAAGCGGTACCCCCGCCCCGCCTCCGTGACCAGGTGCCGCGGGCGCGACGGGTCCGGCTCGAGCTTGCGGCGCAGGTGGGCGAGGTAGACCCGCAGGTAGTGGCCCTCGGTGCCGTAGGCGGGCCCCCACACCTCGCGCAGCAGCTGCTGCTGGGTGACGAGCATGCCGGGGTGGCGGGCGAGGTGCTCGAGCACGCCCCACTCGGTGGGCGAGAGGTGCACCTCCTCGCCGTCGCGCACGACCTTCTTCGCGACGAGGTCGACGGTGAAGCTCGCGGTCTCGACCACCGGCGCGCCGTCCGGCGTCACCACCGCCGCGCGCCGCACGGCCGCCCGCAGCCGCGCGAGCAGCTCCGGCACCCCGAAGGGCTTGGTGACGTAGTCGTCGGCGCCCGCGTCGAGGGCGGCGATCTTGTCCGCGGAGTCGGTGCGCGCCGACAGCACGATCACCGGCACCGCGGTCCAGCCCCGCAGCCCCTCGAGGACCTCGAGGCCGGGCATGTCGGGCAGGCCCAGGTCGAGGACGACGACGTCGGGCGGCGGGTGCTCGGCGGCGGCCCGCAGCGCGGCGGCGCCGTCGGCGGCGAGCACGACGGTGTGGCCGTGCGCGGAGAGGTTGATCCGCAGCGTGCGGCGCAGGTGGGGGTCGTCGTCGACGACGAGGACGCGGCTCACGGCGCCGGCACCGTCGCCGCAGGGACCGCGGCCGCGGGCAGTGACAGCACCATCGTCAGCCCGCCGCCGGGGGTGTCCTCCGCGTCGAGCGTGCCGCCCATGGCCTCGGCGAACCCGCGGGCGACGTGCAGGCCGAGCCCGACGCCCGTGGCGCTGCGCCGGTCCCCGAGCTGCTGGAACGGGGTGAACAGCCGGTCGCGCTGCTTGCGCGGGACCCCCGGTCCGCCGTCGACGACGCGCAGCTCGACGCGGTCGGCGTAGACGCTCGCGCGCACGGCCACCGGGCCGTCCCCGCCGTGACGCAGGGCGTTGTCGACGAGGTTCGCCACCACCCGCTCGGCGAGCCCGGCGTCGGCGAGGACGTCGGGGAGGTCCTCGCCGACCTCCACCGCCACCCGGCCCCGGTCGCCGTACACGCCCGTCATCGCCGCGGCGACGATCTCGTCGACGCCGACCGGCGCGGTCACCGGGCTCACCGCGCCGGTCGCCAGCCGCGAGGAGTCGAGCAGGTTGTCGACGAGACCGGTGAGGCGGTCCGCGGACTCCTCGACGGTGGCGAGCAGCTCCCCGCGATCCTCGTCGGACATCTGCAGGGTCGGGTCGCGCAGGCTCCCGGCGGCGGCCTTGATCGCGGTCAGCGGCGTGCGCAGGTCGTGCCCGACGGCCGACAGCAGCGCGGTGCGCAGCCCGGCGGCGTCGGCCCGGCGCTGGGCGTCGGTCGCCTGGGCGGCCATGCGGCGGTTGCGCAGGGCGAGCAGCGCCTGCCCGCTGACGGTGGTGAAGAGCGCGCTCTCGCCGGCGGTGAGGGTGCGGCCGCTGCCCACGAGGTGCACGCCCTCGTCGACCTCCACGTCGACGTCCGCGTCGGCGGGCCGTGTGCAGGGTGTCCCGCCGGTGCACGCGGTGACCTCCCAGCCGGCCTGCGGCCCCCGCTCGAGCAGGGCCACCGTCGTCAGCCCGAACGCCTCCCGCACGCGCTCGAGGAGCTTGGGCAACGGGTCGGAGCGCGCGATCACCACCCGGGCGAACGACGCCAGGAGCGTCGCCTCGGTGCGGGCCTGGGTGGCCTGCCCCGCCCTCCGGTCGGCCCGGTCGACGACCGCCGCGACCAGGGCCGCGACCAGCACCATCGCCACGATGGCGAAGACGTTCTCCGGTTCGGCGACGGTGAGCGTGTAGAGCGGCGGGGTGAGGAAGACGTTGAGGAGCAGGCCGCCGCCGACCGCGGCGAGCAGGGCCGGGGCGAGCCCGCCGATCATCGCGGTGACGACCGTGGCCAGGAAGAACAGCACCACGTCGGTGGAGAGGTCCACCGACTCCCGCAGGAGCACGCCGACGAGCGTCGCCAGCAGCGGCAGGACGACCGCGGCCGGCCAGCCCCGGGCGTGGCGGCGCGCCCGCAGCGACAGCCGCGGCGGGCGCACCGTCCCGCCCGCGTTCTCGTGGGTCACGAGGTGGACGTCGATCGACCCGGACTCGGCGAGCGTCCGGGCCCCGATCCCGGCGTCGAACAGCCGCGCCCACCGGGAGCGCCGCGACGTCCCGAGCACGAGCTGGGTGGCGTTGGCGCTGCGCGCGAACTCGAGCAGCGCGGCGGGCACGTCGTCGCCGACCACGGAGTGGAACGAGGCCCCGACGTCCTCGGCGAGCCGGCGCAGCCCGGGCCCGTCGGGACGCGGGCCGCTGGTCGCCAGCCCGTCGCTGCGCAGCACGTGGACGCAGAGCAGCTCCGCCGATCCCGCGCGCCGGGCGATGCGCGCCGCCCGGCGCACGACGGTCGCGCTCTCCGGCCCGCCGGTGACGGCGACGACCACCCGCTCGCGCGCCTCCCAGACCTCGGAGATCGCCTCCTGGCTGCGGTAACGCTGCAGGGCGACGTCGACCTGGTCGGCCACCCACAGCAGCGCCAGCTCGCGCAGCGCGATGAGGTTGCCGGTGCGGAAGTAGTTGGCCAGCGACGCGTCGATCTTCTCGGGCTTGTAGATGTTGCCGTGCGCCATCCGCCGGCGCAGGGCCTCCGGGGTGATGTCGACGAGCTCGATCTGGTCGGCCGCCCGCACCACCGCGTCCGGGATCGTCTCCCGCTGGCGCACCCCGGTGATCCGCTCGACGACGTCGGCGAGGGACTCGAGGTGCTGCACGTTGACCGTCGAGATCACGTCGATGCCGGCGGCGAGCAGCTCCTCGGCGTCCTCCCAGCGCTTCGCGTGCCGCGAGCCGGGGGCGCACGAGTGTGCGAGCTCGTCGACGACGCACACCTCGGGGGCCCGCGCGAGCACGGCGTCGACGTCGAGCTCGGTGAGCTCGGCGCCGCGGTGGTGGAACACCTTCCGGGGCAGCACCTCGAGCCCCTCGAGGAGGGCGGCGGTGCGCTCCCGCCCGTGGGTCTCCACCAGCCCGACGACGACGTCCGTGCCCCGGTCGAGGCGCCGGTGGGCCTCGTTGAGCGCGGCGTAGGTCTTGCCGACACCGGGCGCCGCACCGAGGTGGATGCGCAGCTCACCCCGGCGCGGCGCGGCGGGTTCGGTCACCTCCTCATCGTGCACCGACACGGCTCAGCGGATCCCCGGTGCCGCCGAGACGAGTGCCGCGTCGAGCTCGGGGACGTCCACCCGCGGCTCGCCGAGGAACCCCAGCGTGCGCCCCTCGGTGGCGTCGGCGACGAGGGCGCGGACCCGGTCCTCGCCCAGACCCGTGACCCGGGCGACGCGCGGCACCTGCAGGGCCGCGTACTCCGGGCTGATCTGCGGGTCGAGCCCGGACGCGGACGCGGTGAGCGCGTCCGGCGGCACCGCGGCGGGAGCGACGCCCTCGCGGGCCGCGATGGCCGCCCGGCGCTCCGCGACCGCCGTCTCGAGGTCCCCGGCGTGCGGGCCGAGGTTCGACCCGCCCGACGTCGTGGTGTCGGCCGGCCCGAGCCCGGCGACGGCGTCCGCGGGGGCCGAGGCCGACGGCCGGGTGTGGAACCACGGGTCGGCGGCGGGGTTCGCCGGGACGGGGTCGATGCCGATGAGGCTCGACTGGCCGCTCGGCATCAGCGAGCCCTCGGCGTTCGTGTGCAGGCCGGGCAGGCGCGAGACCCCCCAGACGACGGCGGGATAGAGGACGCCGAGCAGCACGGTGAGCGCGAGCAGCACCCGGACGGCGGCGGCGAGCTGGCGGCGCAGCTGGGTCCCCGTGACGGCGGACTCCCGGACCGGGGCGTGCTCGGTGTCGTGGTCGATGACGGTGGACATGGTCACCCGATCCCCGGGATGAGCCGGACGAGGAGGTCGATGACGAAGATGCCGACGAAGGGCACGACGACGCCGCCGAGCCCGTAGACGAGCAGGTTGCGGCGCAGCAGCCGGTCGGACGACGACGGGCGGAACCGCACGCCGCGCAGCGCCAGCGGGATCAGCGCGACGATGACGAGCGCGTTGAAGACGACCGCGGACAGGATGGCCGACTCGGGCGTCGCCAACCGCATGACGTTCAGCGCCGCGAGCTGCGGGAAGATCGCCAGGAACATCGCCGGCAGGATCGCGAAGTACTTCGCGAGGTCGTTGGCCAGCGAGAACGTGGTCAGCGCCCCGCGGGTGATGAGCATCTGCTTGCCGACCTCGACGACCCCGATGAGCTTGGTGGGGTCGGAGTCGAGGTCGACCATGTTGCCGGCCTCCTTGGCCGCGCTGGTCCCCGAGTTCATGGCGACGCCGACGTCGGCCTGCGCGAGCGCGGGCGCGTCGTTGGTGCCGTCGCCGGTCATGGCGACCAGGCGCCCGCCCGCCTGCTCGCGGCGGATGAGCGCGAGCTTGTCCTCGGGCGTGGCCTCGGCGAGCACGTCGTCGACGCCGGACTCGGCGGCGATCGCGCGGGCCGTCACGGGGTTGTCGCCCGTGATCATCACGGTCTTGATGCCCATGGCCCGCAGCTCGGCGAACCGCTCCGCGATCCCGGGCTTCACGACGTCCGACAGCTCGACGACCCCCAGCGCCCGGTTACGTGCGTGATCTTCTGAGCTATAGCTCGAAAGATCACGCACGTGGGAGGCGACGACCAGCGGGGTGCCGCCGCGCTCGGCGATGCCGGTGCTGATCGCCTCGAGACGGGCCCGGTCGGTGTCGTCCCCGAGCCAGGCGATCACCGCCGCCGTCGCGCCCTTGCGCAGCTCCCGGCCGTCGAGGTCCACCCCGGACATGCGGGTGGTCGCGCTGAACGGGACGAACTCCGCGGTCGCCTCGTGGGCCGAGGCCCCGGCGGGCAGGCCGTGCTGCTCGGCGCAGAGCGTGACGATCGAGCGGCCCTCGGGCGTGGTGTCGGCGAGGCTCGCCAGCCGCGCCGCCGCCGCGAGGTCGGCGGCGTCGACCCCGGGCAGCGGGTGCAGGGCCGTCGCGCGCCGGTTGCCGTAGGTGATCGTGCCGGTCTTGTCGAGCAGCAGCGTCGACACGTCGCCGGCCGCCTCGACCGCGCGCCCCGACGTCGCGAGGACGTTGCGCTGTACGAGCCGGTCCATCCCGGCGATGCCGATGGCCGAGAGCAGCGCCCCGATGGTGGTCGGGATGAGGCAGACCAGGAGGGCCACCAGCACCACGAGCGACTGCTGCTGGCCCGAGTACCCCGCCATCGGCTGCAGCGTCACGACGGCCAGCAGGAACACGATCGTCAGCGCCGAGAGCAGGATCGTCAGGGCGATCTCGTTGGGCGTCTTCTGCCGCTGCGCGCCCTCGACCAGCGCGATCATCCGGTCGACGAACGAGTCGCCGGGTTTGGCGGTGATCCGCACGACGACCCGGTCGGAGAGCACGGTGGTGCCGCCGGTGACCGAGGAGAAGTCCCCGCCGGACTCGCGCACCACCGGCGCGGACTCGCCGGTGATCGCCGACTCGTCGACGGTCGCGATGCCCTCGACGATCTCGCCGTCGCCGGGGATCGTCTGCCCGGCCTCGACGACCACGCGGTCGTCGACGCGCAGCTCGGTCGCCGCGATGGTCGTGCCGTCCTCCCGCACGGCGACGGTGTCGGTGCGCGTCGCCCGCAGCGCGTCGGCCTGGGCCCGGCCGCGGCCCTCCGCGACGGCCTCGGCGAGGTTCGCGAAGACGACGGTGAACCAGAGCCAGACCGCGATCAGCCAGGCGAACACGCTCGGGTCGACGATCGCCGACACGGTGACGACGACCGACCCGACCCAGACCACGAACATGACCGGGTTGCGCACCTGGTGGCGCGGGTCGAGCTTGCGCAGGGCGGTGGGCAGCGACTCGAGCAGCTGCCCGGGCCGGAACGCGCCGGCGCCGACGGCGCGGCCGGTGCGGCCGGCGTGGAGCTCCTCGGCCTCGGCGGGGGAGCGGTGGTCGCTGTGGACCGGGGCGGCGGTCATGCCAGTCCCTCCGCGAGGGGGCTCAGGGCGAGGGCGGGGAGGAAGGTGATCGCCGCGACCAGCACGACCGTGCCGGCCACGAGGACGGCGAACAGCGGCGTACCGGTCGACAACGTGCCGGGTCCGGGCTCGGTCCGCGGCTGGCGGGCGAGCAGGCCGGCGAGGGCGAGCACGGCGACGATGGGCAGGAAGCGGCCGAGCAGCATCGCGATCCCGAGCGTGGTCTGGAAGAACCCGCTGGTGACCGTGAGCCCGCCGAAGGCCGAGCCGTTGTTGTTGGCGGCGGACGCGTAGGCGTAGAGCACCTCGGACAGGCCGTGCGGTCCCGCGTTGGTCAGTGCCCCCGGCATTCCTGGGCGACCGGCGGTCGACGGCAGCGCGATCGCGAGCCCGGTGCCGAGCAGCACCAGGGCCGGCATCGTCAGCACGACGACCACCGCGCACGTCACCTCGCGGCGCCCCAGGCGCTTGCCGAGGTACTCCGGTGTGCGCCCCACCATCAGCCCGGCGAGGAACACCGCGATGATCGCGACGATGAGGATCGAGTAGAGCCCCGTCCCGACGCCGCCGGGCGTCATCTCCGAGAACAGCATGTTGAGCAGCGCCCCGCCGCCGCCGAAGGCGGAGAAGCTGTCGTGCAGCGAGTTGACCGCCCCCGTCGACGTGCCCGTGGTGGAGTCGGCGAACAGGGCGGAACCGGGAATGCCGAACCGGACCTCCTTGCCCTCGAGGTTGGCTCCCGCGAACGACGCGCTGCGCGCCTCGGCGACCCAGATGACCGCGAGCATCGCGCCCCACAGCCCGGCCATCACGGCCAGCAGCGAGACGCCCTGGCGGACGGAGCCGACCATCCGCCCGAACGTCCGGGTCAGCGCGACCGGGATGACGAGCAGCAGGAAGATCTCGAACAGGTTCGACACCGGGGTGGGGTTCTCGAACGGGTGCGCGGAGTTCGCGTTGAAGATGCCGCCGCCGTTGGTGCCCAATTCCTTGATCGACTCCTGCGAGGCGGCGGGCGCCAGCGCGATCGTCGACGGCCGCCCGTCGACGCCGAGCACGTCCACGCCCGACCGCAGGCTCATCACGACACCCGTGGCGACGAGCACGACGGCGGCGACCGCCGCGATCGGCAGCAGGACGCGCGTGCACCCGCGGACGATGTCGACCCAGGCGTTGCCGAGACGGTCGGTGCGGCTGCGGACGAAGCCGCGGATCAGCGCCACGGCCACGGCCATCCCGACCGCGGCGGACACGAAGTTCTGCACGGTGAGGCCGGCCATCTGCACCGTGTGGCCCATGGTCGTCTCGGGGACGTAGGACTGCCAGTTCGTGTTGGTGACGAAGGAGATCGCGGTGTTGAACGCGACGCCCGGCTCGACGGCGCCGCGCTCGAAGGCGAACGGCAGGAACGACTGCAGCCGCTGGAGCAGGTAGAGCAGCACGACGCCGGCGAAGGAGAACACCAGGATCGCGACGGCGTAGGTGCTCGCGCGCTGCTCGGAGCGGGGGTCGACGCGCACGAGCCGGTAGAGGACGCGCTCGACGCGCCAGTCGCGCTCGTCGGTGTAGACGCGGGCCATCCAGTCGCCGAGGGGTCGCCACACGGCCGCGAGCAGCACGAGCAGGACGAGCACCTGCAGGAGGCCGGCCATCAGAACCTCTCCGGGCGCACGAGGGCGATGACCAGGTAGACGAGCAGCCCCAGCGCGACGAGACCACCGACCAGGTTGGCCACGGCGTCCCCGCTCACAGCCGGTCCAGCCCGCGGACGGCGAGCAGCAGGACCGCGAAGACCACGATCACCACGCCCGCGTAGAGGAGGTCGAGCACCGGTTTCCCTTCGCCGCGGCACCGCGTCCGACCGCGGTGCACCGACCGCCGAGGTTCCGCCCGCGCCGGGCGCCGCGGGTCCGCGTTGACGCGTCGTTGACGCCCGCCGTGCGCGGTTTTCACGTCGCCGCAGCCGGATGTGATCCGGCACGCTGGCCCGGTGGGCACGGAGCGCTGGCTGGGGATCCTGCTGTTCGAGGGCGTCGAGGAGCTCGATGCGGTGGGGCCGTGGGAGGTCCTGGCGTTCTGGACGGCCAACTTCGCCGACGACGGCTTCCGGGTGACGACGTTCTCGGTCGACGGCGAGCCGGTGCGCTGCGCCAAGGGCATGGTGATCCTTCCCGACCGGGCGGTGGACGACCTGCCGCCGCTCGAGGTGCTCCTGCACCCGGGAGGCCGGGGCACGCGGCCGCTGATGCGCGACCCCGAGCACCTCGACCGGGTGCGGCGGTGGCGCGCCGAGGTGCCGCTGATGACCAGCGTCTGCACCGGCTCGCTCGTCTACGCCGCCGCCGGCCTGCTCGGGGACCGGCCCGCGACCACCCACCACGCGTCGCTGGACGTCCTCGCCGAGCTCGACCCCACCGTCGAGGTGCGCCGGGACGACCGGTTCGTGGACGACGGCGACGTCGTGAGCAGCTCCGGCGTGTCGGCGGGCATCGACATGGCCCTGCACCTGGTCGCCCGCCTCGTCGGCCCGGAACGCGCCCGGCAGGTGCGCCGCGGGATCCAGTACGACCCCGAGCCGCCCGTCTGAGCCGCGGCGGACGCAGGACGACAACGTCGGGCCCGGCGCCGTCAACGTCGCGTAGAACTCCGGCACCCGCGGGCCGGCCCGCGGTGTGCTGGTCCGGTGACGGAGCGGTGGCGGGTCGGCGTGCGGGCGGTCGCGGTGGTGCTGCCCGTGCTCGTCGCGGTCGTGGCGGGCCTGGCCCGCGAGCTGCTGGCGAACACGGGGGCCGCGCTCGTGCTCGTGGTGGTGGTCGTGGCGGTGGCCGCGGCGGGCGATCGGATCGCCGGGGTGCTCGCGGCGCTGGCCTCCGCGGCGTCCTTCGACTTCTTCCTCACCGCGCCGTACCTGCGGTTCGCGATCCTCGACCGGGAGGACGTCGAGACCGCGGTGCTGCTCCTCGTGATCGGTGTCGCCGTCTCCGAGATCGCGTGGTGGGGGCGGCGCCAGGCCGCGCGGTCGAGCCGGCGGGCGGGTTACCTGTCCGGGGTCGCCCGGGCGGCGCGGCTGGCGGCCGAGGGCTCGCCGCGGCAGGACGTGGCGGAGACGATCGCCGGCATGATCACCGAGGTCCTCGACCTCGACGGGTGCCGCTTCGAGGCGGCGGGAGACACCCCGGGTCGGCCCGTCCTCGAGCGCGACGGCACGGTCGTGTGGGCGGGCCGCACGGTCGACGTCCGGCGCGAGGGCCTGCCCGTCATGGACGAGATCGAGCTGCCGGCCGGGCGTGACGGGCGGGCGGGGACGTTCCTGCTGACGGCGAGCTCGGAGGTCCGCCGCCCGGAGCCCGAGCAGCTGCTGGTCGCCGTGACGCTGGCCGAGCAGCTGGGGACGCCGCGGGAGGTCACGCCCGGCTGAGGCGGCGCAGCACCGCGAGCGCGTCGTGCCGGCGGTCCCACGGCACGAAGAGGTGGTCGTGGTGGAAGCCGGCGACCGGGTTGGTGCCGATGCCGGCGTCGGCCAGGGCGCGGGTGACCACCGCGAGGAAGCCGACGGCGTCGAGCGCCGAGTACACGCGCAGCGTGATCCAGGCGCAGACGAAGGTGCCCGCGAGCCCGTGGGCCGCGGCGTCCTCGGCCGTCACGACCGCCGAGAGTCCCTCGTCCTCGCGGATCGTCGCGACGGGCGCCAGCCCCTCCGGCAGCACCGGGACGGTGACGAACACGTGCGGCTCGGGGTGCAGGACGGGGTCGATCCCCGCCAGCAGGCGGGCGAGGTCGGCGTCCCCGGGCACGAGGTCATCGTGCCCGGGGACGGCGATCAGACGTGCTGGACGTCGATGAGATCGGCGTAGACGATCACGTTCGACAGGTAGTTCCGGTTGGCCCGGTCGTACTGCCCGCCGCAGGTGATGAGGCGCAGCTGGGAGTTCGGCGTGTCGTTGTAGACCGAGTCGGTCGGGAACGACGACTTCGGGATCACGTCGACCCGCGAGACCTGGAAGATCGCGCGCTGTCCATCGGCCCGGTCGACGACGACCTCGGCGCCGGCCGTGACCTTGTCGAGGTTCGCGAAGATCCCGGGCTGCCCGTTGCCGTTGATGTGACCGAGGATGACGGCCGGCCCGACAGAGCCCGGGGTGGGAGACCCGTCGAACCACGACGCCTGCATCGGCTGCGAGACCGGCGGGACCGCGAGGCTCCCGTCGGGCTGGAGCCCGGTGGCCACCAGCGACGAGTCCGCGGAGATCGACGGCACGCTCACGTGCGTCGGCGTCGAGGCCGCCAGCGGGGCCGGCGAGTCGACCGACGACGAGGACGACGAGCCGGAGTTCATCCCGACGATGACGGCCAGGCCGACGAGGACCACGACGATCCCGATCGACAGGTTGGTCAGCGATCGCCCGCCGCGGGCGGACCGGTCCTGGTCCTTCTGTTCCGGCTTCTCGGTGGTCGTCATCGCTCAGTTGCCGGTGTCGACGCCGCCGCGCGGGACGGAGCTGACCTGCGTCGCGTAGACCGGGCCGACGGGGCGGGAGTCGTAGTAGTAGTGCCCCGTCGAGGGGTGGTAGTAGCAGGTCGTCGAGTAGGTCGGGTACGTCGTGCCGGTCGTGACGCTCGTCGTCGACTGGTTGGTCGTGGAGCCGGTCGTGGAGCCCGTCGTCGTGCCCGTGGTGGTCGTCGACCCGTCGGTCGTGGTGCTGCCGTCGGTGGTGGTCGACCCGTCGGTGGTGGTGGTGCCGTCGGTCGTCGTGCCGTCCGCGGCGCGGAGGTTCTGGGTCAGCGGCAGGACGCTGCTGGCCCCACCGGCGGTGCCGCCCGTGGTCCCCCCATCGGTGGTGCCGCCCGTCGTGCCCCCGGTGGTGCCGCCCGTCGTGCCCCCGGTGGTGCCGCCCGTCGTGCCTCCGGTCGTGCCGCTGCCGGTCGTGAGGCCGGTGCTGGTCAGGCCGGTGCTGGTGAGCCCGGTGCTGGTCAGGCCGGTGCTGGTCAGGCCGGTGCTCGTGAGCCCGGTGCTGGTCAGGCCGGTGCTGGTCAGGTCGCTCAGGATGCCCGTGCTGGTGAGGTCGCTGAGGATGCCGGTGCTGGTGAGCGTGCCCGAGTTGCCGGTGCTGCTGGTGGTGCCGAGGTAGGTCGAGCTGTTGCCGCTGCTGGCGACCGTCACACAGCCGTAGCCGTAGCCGTAGCCATAGCCGCCGCCCGTCCACGCCGAGGCGCTGCCGACGCCGAGTGACCCCACGAGGAGAACACCCGCGCCGAGCACCAGCGCCCGCCGCCCGATCGTCTGTGCCGTCGTCATGCCCTCGCTCCGTCCCACCCCTGATCCGACCCGGTCGCCGCCCCGCCGACGATCACGTGTCGGCACTCACCCGTTCGGTGTTACTCGCTGGTCGCGTCGTGACGAAAGTGTTATGCCGATCACGACGTCGCCCCTGGCCGGAGCACGGGGCCGCACAGCCAGGCCGAGCGGTCTCCCGTCAGGAACGGCACGTCGAAGGCGGTGTAGCCCGCGGTGGCGTGGCTCCGCGCCGTCGCGAGGGCCTGCGCGTCGGGCACGGCGTCACGACGCACCCAGGTCCCCGTGTTGACCCACGGGGAGATCAGCAGGACGTAGTCGCGGTCGAGCCGCGGGTCGGTCAGCAGTCCGGAGCTCACCGTGCCCGACCAGCCGGCGTCGATCTTGAAGAACGTGGGCCGGACGGTCTCGAAGGTGAGGTCGCGGATCCGCTGGGTGTCACCGCGCTGCCAGGCGTCCGCGTAGCGCGCGTCGGTCAGTCCGGAGAGGTCGACGAAGCGCAGCCGGCTGGTGAGCGCCGTCCCGCCGCCGTCGACGGTGAGGAAGCTGCCGTCCCGGACCCCGAGGATGTCGGCGTAGGCGTTGGTCCGCTCGCCGACGGTCGTCGCGACGAAGCACAGCGGCGCCGTGGGGTCCCGGCGGAACGAGGCGGCGGCGTCGAACCACGCCGCTCCCGACGACAGCACCGCCAGGGCGACGGCGACCAGGGCGAGCACCCGGCTTCGCCGCGAGCGGCACCGGCGCCACGCCTCGCCCGCCGCGAGCACGCCCACGAAGGCCCCGAGCGGCCACACCGGCGTCGCGAAGCGGTACTGCTCCATCCAGTCGGGCGACAGGGCGGCGAACGCGGTCAGCGCGATCCCGAGCGGCACGAGCAGCACCCCGACGACGGTGCGGACGCGCGACGGCCGGGTGAGCACCAGCGCGACGGCGACGACCGCGAGCGCCACCGCGAGCCAGCCGGCGTAGGAGACCAGCTCCCCGGGGCGGGCCAGGTCGGCCGGCCCCGGCAGCGCCTGGCGCTTGGCCCGCGCGGTCGTGGGCAGCCAGTCGCCGAAGGTGAGCAGACGCCACACGAGGTAGGTCCCGACGGGCACGAGCGCGGCACCGACCGATCGCAGGGCCGGCACGAGGGCCCGCTGCGGGTCGCCGGAGTGCACGAGGGCGGCGACGACGGGGTAGGCGGCCAGGTAGAGCAGCCCGTCCGGCCGGGTGAGCGCCGCGAGGCCGGCCAGGGCCCCAGCGGTCACCGCCACCAGGCTCGCGAGGAGGCGCCCCTCGACCGCCGCCCGGGCGACCGTCGCGGCGAGGGCGACGACCAGCAGGGCGTAGAGGCCGTTCTCGAGGCCGCTGGTGGTCCAGATCGCGAAGGAGGGCACGAGCGCCGTGATCGTGCCCGCGACGGCGGTGAGGACGGCCGGGCGCCGGGACACGGTGCGGGCGAGCCCGAACAGCACCCCGAACATGGTCGCGGCGCAGGCCAGCGCGACGAGCTTGGGGAACAGCACGACGTCGGCGAGGCCGAACCAGGCCCCGTGGTCGAACAGTCCGAGCCAGTGGCCGAGGACGAGGACGCCGAGCCACAGCGGGTTCGAGTAGCCCTCGACGGGTGCGGCACCCGCCTGGAGGACGGGGCCCAGGCCCGTGGCGATCGAGCGGGCGTAGGCGAAGGTGATCCCGGCGTCGTCCTCGATGTACGGCCCGTAGGACGCGCTGTGGACGGCCAGCACCAGCGTCGGGATCCCGATCGCCACGGCGAGGTCCCCGCCCGACCGCGGCGTGGTGCCGGCGGGTGCCGGGGAGGGGGTCCCGGCCGGCGGGGCCTCGTCCCGGACGGTGCCGGCGGCGCTCATCGCACGACGTCGGGATCAGCGCGCACGGCCCCGTCCGCGGCCACCGGTGCCCCGGACCGGCGGCGCCGCAGGCCGGCGGCGTGGTCGCGGAACCAGCCCAGGACCTGCTCGGCACGGCGCGGGGGAAGGAACGTGAGGTAGAGCGTCATCATGCCGAGGCCGAAGAAGCCGACCGCCAGCGTGAGCTCGATCGACAGGTGCAGCAGCACGCCGATCGCGAGGACGTAGGGCCGCGCGGCCCGGTTCCAGACGAGGATGCCGATCGCGAGCTCCGCGGCGAGGGTCCCGAGCGTCGCGAGCTGGGTCAGCGCGAGCGAGTCGGTGACGAACGACGGCATCGGCACGCGCTCGAGGTCGCCGATGCGCATCGCGTACGACACCGCCGTGCCGTTGCGCCACAGGACGCCGCCGGACTTCTCCCACACCGTGGCGAGGTAGATGACCGACAGCTGGATCTGCGCGAGGCGCAGGGCCCAGGGGGCGCGGCGGGGGAAGGTCCAGACGCCCCGGCGGTCGGCGAGCCACCGGTCCACCGAGAACGCCGAGCCCGCCGGCATGAGCAGCACGTAGAAGGAGATGACCCGCAGGAGCCCGTCACCGGCGTTGAAGGCGAGCGGCGCCTGCCGGGTCACCGAGACCATGACCACGAACACGAGCAGCGCGGCCAGGCGCGTCCGGAACCCGACGGTCAGCGCGGCGGCGCCGAGCACTCCGGCCAGCCACAGCACCCACACCAACGGGGAGCCGCCGACGAGGGTCATGAGCGTCCAGCCGAGGGCGACGCGCGGCGGGTCCGGCACGGCCGGGGCGGGCCCGAAGAACGGGACGAGGACCGGGGCCAGCGAGAGCGTCCACCCGGTCGCCACGAGCCCGAAGCCGATGCGCACCACCTCGACCGGCGCGGTCGACTCCGGGGTGAAGAAGAAGCGTTCCCAGCCCGCGCGCAGGCGGGTCCACGGGCCGCTCATCGCGCGTTCACCGTGGTGGTGGAGAACGGGACCTCGCTCCAGGGGCCCTCGTCGGGGCCCGGGCCGGGCGCCAGGTTCGGCCGCGTGACCCGGATCAGGGTGAGCCGCGTCGGCTCGTGCCCGGCCGCCCGGTCCTGCGCGATGACCCACTGCGAGAAGGCCGCGCGCTCACGCACCGCGTTGTCGTTGGTCCACAGCTGCTCGCCGTACTTGCGCCAGCGGTAGTTCCAGTACTCGGAGAGACCCGCTCCCGAGTCGAGCGGATAGGTCCCCACCGTGCCGTCCGCCCGCTCGACGCGCGCGAGGACGTTGCTGGTCTCCAGGCGTGGGTTCGGGGCGAACACGCCCCAGCGCTGGTCCAGGCCGGTGACGAGGATGAACGGGCGGGCGAGGCCGACCAGTGCGTTCTTGATCGTCGAGTCCGGTGCGTTCGTCGCGAGCAGCGACACCAGCACCGCGACGATCAGCGCCGAGATGGCGAGACGCTGCCAGGGGCGGTAGGCCGGTGACCCGTCGTCGGGCCCGTCGTGCTGCTGCTCGTCGTGCTCCTGCGGCTCGGACTCGGTGCGGTCGACGTGCTCGTCGACCGCCTGCCGGTCCTCCGCGTCGGTCTCGCTGGTGGTCACCCTGTCCCCCGAACTCCGGTGCCCGGGCGCTCCGCCGGACGCTGGTGAGATCGGCGCACCGCGGTGAGCGTTACGGCGGTTACCGGTGGGTCGGGAACGGCGCCCTCACCTCAGCGTCTGATGAGGTATCCGTGTCACCACCTACGGTGTCCCCGTGACCCGTCCCCGCCGAGCCGCCGCGGTCGTGCTCCTGGTCGCGCTGGCCGCGCTGCTCGCGCCGTCGGCGCTCGCCCACGAGGCGGCGCCGGCCGGGGTGTCACGGATCGAGCTCTCGCTCGGCGCCCGCGACCTCGTCCTGACGATCACCACGCCGCCCGCGGGCGGCGGCCGGATGCCCGTGGTCGTGCTCGCGCGGGAGGACGCGCCGCCGGGGGAGGTGACGGTCGCGGCCGCGCGCCCCGGCGGGGCGGGAACGCCGGTCGCCGTCCCCGTCGGGCCGGCCGGCCGGCCGCACGACGCGGTCCTGACCGCCGACGGGCCGGGGCCGTGGGAGGTGGTGGTCGCCGACGGAGCGGCGGTCGCGCGGGTCCCGGTGGACGTCCCGGCGCCGGCCCCGACGCCGGGCTGGGTGTGGGCGGTGCGCGTCGCCGCGGTGGTGGGCGTCGTCGCCCTCGTCGCCGCCCTGGCCCTGCGGCACCGCCCGCGGGTGGCGCTGGCGCTCGGGGTCGTCGCGGTCGTCGGGGTGACCGTCGCGGTCACGGCTGCCTCCACGGCCCCCGCCACCACGGCCGCGCCGGCCCCGACCCCGACCCCCGCTCCCGCGGCCGGGGGACACGCAGGTCACGCCGGGATGGCGGACATGCCCGCGATGCCGGCGGCCGCGCCGATGAGCGTCCCGACGGCGATGGCCCCGGGCAGCGTCGTCGTGGCCGCCCGGACCGCGACCCCGGCCACGGCCGCGACCCCCGTCGACCTCGTCCTCGACCTCACCGACTCCTCGGGCGGCACCGTCGTCGACGACCTCGCGATCCACGACGACGCGCTGATCCACCTCGCGGTGATCGGCCCCGACGGGCAGGTCACGCACGTCCACCCCGTCCGCACGGCGCCGGGCCGCTACGTGGTGCGGCTCGTGCCGCCGGTGGCCGGGCGGTACGGGGTCTTCGCCGAGATGGAGCGCGCCGGCGACGGCGGTCACCAGGTCGCGCGCACCGCGTTCGCGGTCGCCGGCGCGCCGGCCACGGCGGCGCCCGCCCCCGGTCCCGGGGCGCGGCAGGTCGGCGACCTGCAGGCCGATGTCGCGGTGAGCGGCGCCGTCGCCGGGCGGCCGGCCCGCGTCGCCGCGGCGTTCAGCCGCGCCGGTGCCCCCGTCACCGACCTGCAGTCCTGGCTGGGCATGGCCGGGCACCTCCTGGTGCTCGGCCCCGGGCTGGCGGGGACGCCCGACCCGGTGGACCCGGCGTCGGCGTTCGGCCACGTCCACGACATGCGCCCGGCCGGCCCCGCCGGCACCTACGGCCCCGAGGTCGCCTTCGACGTCACCTTCCCGCAGCCGGGCCGCTACGCGCTCTGGGCGCAGGTGCAGCGCGACTGGCGGGTCGTCACCGTGCCGGTCACCGTCGACGTCGCCCCGGAGACGCCGGCGCCCTGAACGGCCGCCGGCGTGAGAGCCTGCCTCCTCGTGCGGACGGTGCAGGTGGTGGGGATCGGGCTGGGCGACCCGGGGCAGCTGACGCTCGACGCGGTCGAGGCGCTCGGCGGCGTCGACGTGGTGGTGCTGCTGCACAAGCCCGGGCCGGCCGACGAGCTGACCGCGGTCCGGGCAGGGCTCGTTGAGCGCTTCGCCCCGCAGGCGCGGGTCGTCGAGCGCGACGACGCGGTGCGGGACCGCACCTCGCCCGACTACGAGGGCGCCACCGAGCGCTGGCGCGACGAGCGGGCCGCGCTCTACGAGCAGACCCTGCTCGACGAGGTGCCCGAGGGCGGGTCGTGCGCGCTGCTCGTCTGGGGCGACCCGGCGATCTACGACGGCACCGTCGAGATGCTCCACCGCCTCGACGCCCGCGGCCGCGTCGACCTCGACTGGCGCGTCGTGCCCGGCCTCGGGGCGCCGTCGGTGCTGGCCGCCGCGCACCGCACGACGCTGACCCGCACCGCCCGCGCCGCCACGATCACCCCGGCCCGCCGCGTGCTCGACGACAGCGTCGACTCGGGCGAGGCCGACCTGGTCGTCATGCTCGACAGCGCGAAGGACCACGGCCTCGACCACCTGCCCGACGACGCGACCGTCTACTGGGGTGCCTACGTCGGCACCCCCGACGAGGTGCTGCTCGCCGGCCGCGTGGCCGACGTGCGCGAGCAGATCCTCGCCCGGCGCGCGCAGGAGCGGGAGCGCAAGGGCTGGATCATGGACACCTACCTGGTCCGCCGCCGGTGAGCGGCCTCGAGGACGTCTACCGGGACTACCTCGCGTGCCTGAACGAGCGGCAGCTCGAGCGGCTGGGGGAGTACGTCCACGACGAGCTGACCTACAACGGCGAGGCCCTGTCGCTCGACGGGTACCGCGCCCTGCTGGCCGACGACGTCGCGCGGATCCCGGACCTGCTGTTCACCGTGGACCTGCTCGTCGTCCACGGCGACCACGTCGCCTGCCGGCTGTGGTTCGACTGCACGCCCCGGGCGACCTTCCACGGCATCGAGCCCGACGGGCGGCGCGTGGCGTTCGCCGAGCACGTCTTCTACCGCTTCGACGCCGGCCGCATCGCGCAGGTGTGGTCGCTCATCGACCTCGACGCAGTGCGCCGCCAGCTCACGGGCGGCTGACCGTCACCACGGCGGCGGGCACCTCTCCAGAATGATCTACCGAGCGTGCCGTCCGCGTCGTCAGAACGGCGGTGGGTCGAGGTCGGTCTCGGTGGCGGGGGTGCGTGTGCGGCGGAGGCCCTCGCGGGTGCCGGGGCTGCGGGGTGGGCGGCTGTCGGCGGGCCGTGCGGTACTGCGGGCGCCCCGCCCTCGACGGGCCGCGAGCAGCGGTCGTGGCTCCTCGTCCATGTCGTGGTCCTGGTCGTGGTCCTGGTCATGGTTCTGCTCGTGGGGTGGCAGGGGGCGGGGTCGTGCGGCCGGGCGGGGGTCCGGCAGCGGGTCGAGGATGCGTGGTGGTGAGGTGTCGTAGGTCGCACCGGCGCGGGTGGTGATGAGGAACCGGCCGGGTGCGGGCTGGCTGACCCGCCAGTCGCCGTGGTGTTTGGCGCGGTGGTGGTGTCGGCACCAGGCGCCGAGGTTGCGGCTCAGGGTGGGGCCGTGGTGGGCGTGGTCGATGGTGTGGTCGAGGTCGGTGCCGTGGGCGGCCCGGCGGCAGGCGGGGGCGACGCAGCGGCGGTCGCGGGCGCGGACCCACCGGTCGACCTCGGCGCAGGGCCGCCGGTGCCGCGCGTGGTCGGGGTGCACATCGCGGTCGGGGGCGCCGGGTGGGCCGAGGTCGGCGAGGCGCTGCTGGGCCTCGGTAATCAGCCCGGCCCAGGCGGGGTGGCCGGCGGGGTCGAGGGCGGCCAGCAACGTCGTCGGGGCCTGCAGCTCGACGATCGCTGGTCCGCGCCGCCCCCGCCGTCCTCCGCGGCGGGGGCCGCCTGGTCGGTGGTGGAGCAGGAGGACGTGTTGGAGGTGGCCGTGGTCATCGGTGAGCACCAGGCGCCACTCGCCGCGGCGGTAGCGCTCGAGCAGCTCGCGGGCGGTGGTGGGCAGCACGGTCCCGGCCCAGCCGGGGAGCCGAGCGGGTAGCTCGTCGAGCCCCAACGCCGTGCTCAGCCGCATCCGCACCTCCACCAGCCCTTCACGAACCCCACCCGACACCGGCGGCGCCACGAGGTCCGGCTCCTCGCCGGCCGGGTCCTCGCCGGTGTGTCGCTGATCGAGGCCGTCGCTCGGGTCGTCGCTCGGCTCGTCGCTCGGTCCCGCGATCGGATCGCTGCCGGCATCACTGGGGCCCGCGCCACCCGGGTCGCCGCTGGAGCCGTTGTTGCTGGGGCCGTCGTCGCGGGGGCCGCCGTCGCCGGGTCCGTCGGGTCCTGGGTCGGGGCCGCCGTCGGGCTCGTCGGGCGGGTCGGGCGGGTCGGGCGGGTCGGGTGGCGGTGTGAGTTCGGCGGCGAGGTGGTCGAGCAGGGCGTCGTCGTCGAGCCCGGCCGCGGTGCCGTCGAACAACGCCAGATACACCTGGGCGCGCAGGGCCTCGATCCGCACCGGCACCCCGCGACGGCGCAGCGCCGCGGCCAGCGCCTCCAACCGGGCCATCCCCACCACGCTGCGGTCCACCGGCAGGTCGTAGCCGCACACGTTCGCCGTGCCCGACGGGTTCCGGGACGCCAGCACCCGCGCCCGCTTCTGCGCGGCCTTCTCCCGCCGCGCGGTCCACTCCGGATCCAGCGCCGCCGCCAGCTCCTGGATGCGCTCGATCACCCCGGCGTTGGTCAACCCGGGCGCCTCGGCCAGCACCACCGCGCACACCGCGTGGGCGTGGTCGTCACACAGATCGCGGGTCCAGTCCGAGACCACCCGCGCCTTCGACTCGTCGAGCTCCCCGGTGCGCATCAGCGCATGCACCTCGGGCAGGCGCACCAACACGTCGTCGGCCAGATCCAGCCACCGCGACGCCATCGCCCGCGACCACCCCAACGCGGCCGCCGCCTCGTCGGCGGAGAACTCGTCGAGCAGCTCCCGCCGCACCCGACGCCCGTCCTGCGCGCGGCCCGCATGGTGCGACGCGGTCAGCAACCGCGCCGTGGCCTGGTTGCGGGCCCGGAAACACACCCGCGCGAACTCGACCACCTCCGCCCCGGCCAACCCCGCCGGATCCACCGCATCGAGAACCTCGAGCGGCACCCCGGCGCCCGCCCCGAGACCCGCACCGATGCTCACGAACCAGACGCTAGACCCGACCCCCGACAGTCCTCGACGATCTTGTTCGGGCCTCGGTGGTGCTCGTGCTGTCGGGCGCGCTACCGTCACCGAAGCGGAGGGGGGTTCCGTCTCACCGGAGACGAAGCGCAGCGTAGCTCGACCCGTCGAAGGGGAGAGGTGGATGGGCGAGCAGCCGGCGCGCCGGGTCCGTGCCGACGCGCGCCGCAACACCGACGCCCTGCTCGAGGCCGCGGCCGCGGTGTTCGCCACCTCCGGCGTCGACGCCCCGGTCCGCGAGATCGCGACGAAGGCCGGCGTCGGGGTCGGGACGTTCTACCGCCACTTCCCGAAGCGCTCCGACCTCGTCGCGGCCGTCTTCCGACACGCCGTCGACGCCTGCGCCGACGAGGCCCCCGCGCTCGCCGCCGAGCTGCCGCCGGACGAGGCGCTCGAGCGGTGGCTCCTGCGCTACACCGACTTCATCGGCACCAAGCGCGGCCTCGCGGCAGCCCTGCACTCGGGCGACCCCGCGTTCGACGCCCTGCCCGGCTACTTCGACGCACGCTTCCGCCCGGCCCTGGAGGGCCTGCTCGCCGCCTCCGTCGAGGCCGGGGCGGTGCGCGGTGACGTCGCGGCGAACGACCTGCTGCGCGCGGTCGCCAACCTCTGCGGGCCGGCGTGGGACGCCGGGGCGGACCACGCGCGGCGCATGACCGCGCTGCTGGTCGACGGGCTGCGCTACCGGTCGGGTTGACCCAGCGAGCGCAGGTTCCACCGCCCGCTCCGCCCGGTCAGCACGGCGAGGGCGAGCGGCGCCACGTCCACCCGCCACGCCCCGTGCGGGCCGGCGCGCAGGGCGTGGGCGACAGCCGCGCGCACGACCGGCGGGTCGACGACGGCGAGCACCACGGTGGCCTCGGCGCCCTCGAGACCGTCCATCCAGGCGCCGACGCGGGTGCGCAGGCCCGCGAGCGACTCCCCGCCCGGTGGGGCGGCGTCGGGCTCGGAGAGCCAGGCGCCGAGCGCGGCGGGGTCGAGGTCGGCCGGCGCGCGCCCCGCCCAGTCCCCGGACGCGGGTCCCTCAGGGGCGTCGCCGTCGGGTGTGCGGTCGGGCAGTGCGAGGCCCGCGGTCTCGCGGCACCGCGCCGAGGGCGCGACGAGCAGCCGGTCCGGGTCGCGCAGCTCGCCGGCCAGCGCCGTCGCCGCCCGCCGCCCGCCCGCGTCGAGCGGCTCGTCGGCGGGGAAGCGCGCAGCCCGCGCCGCGGCGGTCGCGGCGTGGGCGAGCAGGTGCAGGCGCAACGGGACTCCTCCTGGTCGACGGGAACATCTCATCACCTGCTGAGGTATTGACGCCCTCGCGGCGGGCGCCCTAGCGTCGATCTCGCCGCCCTCCCGGTGCGGCAGCTTCGTCGTGCGCCCGTGAAGGAGACACCTCGTGACCACAGCCGGTGCCGTCGCCCGCGCCCGGGCCACCGCCATCCCCACCTCGGCCACGCTGCCCTGGCTGCTCAGCGCCCTGCTCGTCGGGCTGGCCCTGTACTACCTCGTCGGGATCGACGAGGGTGCCGTCTCGGTGTTCGGCGACACCAGCTACGTCCACGAGCTGGTGCACGACGCCCGCCACTTCCTCGGCTTCCCCTGCCACTGATGGAGGCCCGCTCGTTCGTCCTGCGCGGCGTCCTCGCCGGCGCGGTGGCCGGGCTGGTCGCCTGGGTGTTCTCCCTGGTCTTCGCCGAACCGCAGGTCAACGCCGCGATCGCCTACGAGGAGGGTCGCGGCGAGGCCGAGGCCGCCCTGGCGACGGCGGCGGGCTCCCCGGCGGCCGGCGGGGCCGAGGAGGAGATCGTCAGCCGCGGGGTGCAGAGCACGCTCGGCCTGGGGATCGGCATGGTCGGCATGGGCATCGCGCTCGGCCTGCTGTTCGCCGTCGCGTACACCCTGCTGCACGGCCGGGTCGCGCTGCGGCCGCGCGTGCTGGCGCTCGTGGTGGCCGGCGCCGGGTTCCTGACGCTGTACGCGACGCCCTTCGTCAAGTACCCGGCGAGCCCGCCCGCGGTGGGCAGCGACGAGACGATCAGCGACCGGACCGCGCTCTACCTGGTGATGGTCGTCGGGTCGCTGGTGTTCCTCGTGGCGGCGGTGGCCGTCGCCCGGCTCCTGCGGGAACGCCTGGGCACGTGGAACGCCGTGCTCGTCGGCGGCGCCGTCTACGTCGCGCTGTCGGCGGTCCTCATGACGGTGCTGCCGGGCCTCGGTGAGCTGACGATCAACGTGGTGGAGAACGGCCCGCGGGTCTCGGAGACGCCGCTGCCGCTGCGCAACGCCGCCGGGACGATCGTCTTCCCGGGCTTCGACGCCGACGTGCTCTACGCCTTCCGCGTGGCGTCGTTCGCCGCGCAGATGATCCTCTGGGGCGTCATCGGGCTGGTGTTCGGGGCGCTCGTCGAGCGTCGCCTCGCCCGCGACGACACCGCCGCGCGCACGCCGGAGACCACGACCGCCTGACCCACGTGAGCAGTTGCGGCCCGACAGGGGCCTGTCTGTTCTCAGGACATCGGAGACAGGTGATGTCTCAGCACATCGCG